>NZ_BADX01000021.1:0-13438 GCF_000241365.1 Pseudoalteromonas sp. BSi20480
AATGGTAGAAATAGATTCGGGAATTATAAAGTTTAGATCTGTGTAACCTTGGCCATGTCCGTGGCTACGCATGTTGATAGGCATACCATCGATACTTGTGGCAAAGTCGGTCCCATGGTCTAAGTTAAATCCTCTAATAAAGTATTGGTTTGCTTTACCTGAGCCACTGTGTTGAGTAACCGCCATCCCCGGAATGAGCTCTAACATTTCAGCGCTTCTTAGCATTGGGCGCTGCTCAATTTCACCTTGGCCAATAATGCCGCTAGAGGCACTGATTGATTCGCCAATTAAACCATCACGGTGCCCATATACAGTGAGCTTTTCTATATTGGCATGTACATAACCGCTATATAATGTGCCGATAGTTAAAATTGCTAATGTTTTCATCCTTAAAGTCCTATCTATTATGTTTACTATTCAGTGCTGTTTAAATTAAAACGACTAAGTAAACCTTTTGGATGCAACATTGAGTGTTTTATTATTCAAATAGGGCTTAAGTTTGAAAACTATATTGGTGCTATTGTAATGTCGTTATATAAAACTAATAATCAGAGTGTAAAACTTACCAGTAATCACATAATTAGAGAGCCTGTATTGAAAGCCAAAGAAATTCGAAATTTTTACATTAACGAAGAGCAATCCGTATATTTGCTGTCGCATCGTGATGCTAAAAAACATCGCCAGTGGCTTAATATTTGTATTAAACAACTTACTTTGCTTGGTTATAAAAATGTAGAAATGATTGGCTCAGGTGCATTTGGGTTTGTATTTGCAGGTGAAGACGACAAAGGCTTGCCTTGGGTGTTTAAGTTTTCACGGATTACGCTTGCTCAAAGTGTACGTGACCGTCTTGAAGACGAAGCGTATATGCTTTCACAAATTAATAATCCGCTTGTGCCTAAATTTTATGCGTTTGAGCGCATTAAAAAGCAGGGCATATTAATGATGGCGCGCGCCATGGGAGAAGACCTTGAAAAAGTGTCGCTTAAAGAGGGGCGATTTAGCGCAGCTAAAATAATGGCATTAGCCGTTAAATTACGTAATGTGTTACTTGATTTAAGTAACCACAAAAATGGCTTAAGTGCTCAACCAATTGTGCATGGAGATATAAAACCTTCAAATTTGGTGTGGGATGCGCAAACAGACGCTTTATCTTTAGTTGATTGGGGGAGTTCAGTATATGCCCAATTACACAGTAACGGTGAGCCCGTAGCCAGTAACTTTATGGATTTAATGTCGGGAGATTTAAGCACGACCAATGCACGTATGGGAGATGTGTACTTTATAGGCGAAGCGCAAATGTCGGGTGAGCAATCATCCCCGCGGTTTGATGAGCAAGGTGTTGCAGCAACTTTATATGCATTAGCGTCTGCACAGTCTTGCCGATTTGGTGCGCAGGCTATTCCTGCAATTTCTTTAGGGCTACCTATAGAGCTCGCTAACGTTATAGATGGCATGCTCAGTAAAAGCAAAACAGTACGTGATGCTGCAGGCGATTACTTTATACGTAATATACCAACAATGGCAAAAGCGTATTTACCCGATCTTAAATTAACACAGCAAAAAGCCGCCATCCCGTTTTGGTACGGTACCGATGAAGCGCCAGATACTGTAGTTTATAGCTCGCGTAAACAGTTTTTACGCCAAGCTGACCACAACCAACAGTTACTAGATGTAAATGATGCCCAGTTAGACCGATACTACAAAGAATTTTTATTTGATTCTGGCGACACCGAAAAAGCATTTTTGGCCTCCATAAGCCGGCTTGCGAAATACCCAGCCGTAGGAGGGCTTAGTTTTCATTGGAAAGATGAATCGTTGTTTATTGAGTCGTCATTAATAATGCACGATGAGTCACTAGGCAAAGCATTTACAGATTCAATAAACAATACAGTGATGTTAGCCCAAGCAATTAACCAAAAAGGGCTATTTAAATGTTGTTTATTTGATGCACGTAAAACCATTCAATTAGAGCGAGATGGCACCGGTGCATTTAAGTTTGATAGTCTTCCTGAGCTAGATTATGAAGTTGTTAGCGTTAAAGCTAACGAAATAACCCGACCACATTCATACTTTGAAGATGGTAAAGATCCCGATGAGCAATTACAGCTTCCTAAAAAAGTTATTAAATGTGTATTTGAGCTAAACCAAATACACCATACCGGCTGTATTATTTTTGAAGCCTTGCCCGACAGAATGAAAATTCACCACTACTACAGGCTACTCGACTCGACAAAAGAGGCCGAATTTAAACGTTTGTTAAATAAACTAATGCAATATGCTGTAAACATTACCGATGTGGGCGTTGCGGGCTTTATGAAGCTACCCTATAAAAATACACGAGAGTTTGATTTGTGTGCACAACAAGCTGAGCAATTCTTTCCTAAAAACCCAAAACGCGTATAACGTGTCAGCTTTTGTAATGGGTTTATTTGGCTTGGTAAATCAGCCTAATACTTTAAAATAACTCACTATGCGGAGACAATGGCTCTAGCTCAAATTGATGAATAAGCTGTTGCTGTTTATTGGTAGCGGTAATTTTATAAGTTTGTTTACTACGGTTATTGGCAAATAAATTAATATTGAATTTTATATTGTTTGTCATTAGAGGTGTGAATCTGCCGGTAATGGTAATTTGATCAACAAATGTATTGTTACCGCTGTGCGCCGTTTCTGGATGTAATAACAGCCCTTCAATCAAAAAGCGATATTGCTGATCAGACAAATACACGTGCTTTTTAACCTGTTTACTAATGTGATTACGGTATTTATTAAATTCAGTGAGTGAAAGTGTCCCATCGTTGTTTTCGTAAACGCCTAATAATGACGACGCAGGAAGCGACAGCACAACAAACACGTGCTCTTCAACAACATTAAGAGTGCCGTGTTGTGCAACTATTAAGTGAGCATGTGTTTTTTGAGGTATACAAAAAGCGATAATAATTACCCCAATGTTATGTATTAATTTTGAAAGGCGCATAACTTAAAGCTCTCCTTTTACACAACGCTGAAAAAACGGGTAAGTGTCAGTTGCATAGTAGTGATAAATACCATCTGGAAATTCCGGTGTTACGCCAATACGGCCATTGCATTCATCTAAATCGCCCGAACCTGCAACATATTCCCAGTCTTGTGCAAATGTTCCTAATGGGTATATGTCGGTAGAAGGTCTGTTTGTACTGACTGTGGTAACGTGTTGGTAACTTCCTGTCATTGCAACGAGTTCAGAAGTGGCGTCGGTTGGATCTGAGTAGCCATAACGTGCATAAATAGGGAAGCCGTCTGCAGCCCAGCCGATTAGTGTCATGGTTGTTTCATTACCGCCTTGCATTGTTATAAACCCTTCGGGCATTCCATGGTAATGATACGTCCCATCTGGTTGCACATGGGCATTGTTAGCATCTGTGCCAAAACTAAATGTAGTTTGGCTTAAAGCTTCTATATTCCAGTTGCCGCTATTATCACCTAGGTCGCAATTTTCACCTGAGTCATCACAGCTACCACCTGTGCCGGCATCAATTTTAACGCCATTTAAAACAAGCCCTGTTATACCGCGCGGGCCGCCCATCATTGTAGCGGATGATGATTGAATCGGTGTTAATGTAAAGCTTTGACTCACTGATTGTTCTGCGATGGTATTGGGGTTAGCCGGATTAGGAAAAGTGCCTACGTCGTGGTCAGGAATTCCATTAGCAATGATGTCACGCGTTGTGCCTGTGCATGTCCAGTCAGCTGAGCTTGTTGTTTGTACAGAGTCAGCGTTGTTGTATTCATTGTAAGCGTACTCACATAAAACATTGTGTGTAGAACCATTTGCATCAACATTTGAACCGTCAACTGTTGTGCTATCAGTTATTACGTCACTTATTGAAGTGCTTTGCTCAGAACCACCGCATGCAACAAGTGATGAGATTGCAGTAAAGGCCACAATTAGTTTAAATTGTGCAACTGAATTTTTAGAAATACTATTTACTAGGGATGTACTCATAACTTTGAACTCACTGATAAAGAGATCAAAATATTATTCTGTAATTGTGCAAGCAATGTGCAAATATAAATGAAAATTATGTAAGTAAACTTTTATATAAGACTAAACCAACGGTTTATTATAAAATTTTGGTATATAAGTAAGTACAGGTTGGATAAATGGCAAAGTTAAAACCCAGCGTTACGCTCCAGAGTTATGGTATTTATTCAATTTGGGATAGTAGTAGCAAGGCTCTTCCACAAATTGAGCAATTCACTACTGATGTGATTGCTGAAATAGACGTAGAATTTGGGCTAATAGTAAATATAAAAAAAGCCAAAGGTGAAAAACTACATTTTTGTATTTACCATCCAGACATACCTAACGAAGAGGGGGATGTTATGCCGCCCTTTGAAGGCGTTGAATACGTTAAAGATAACGATTGGCACTTTTATCTTGGTGATACATTATGGGAGCCTATTGGCAATAAGCTAGGCCCATGGCGAATGACTTTAACGATGAATAATAAAACAATTGCAGATAAAACATTTAATGTTGCATTAGAAGCGCAACAAACAGAAGTAGATTTTTGGAAAAAGCGCGGGTACTAGTTCCTAGGCACAACGGCAACATAGGTTTAAATAAGCTAACTTATTCGGTTTACATAGTTATTGTGCTGCAACGCTAAGAACTAGTTACAACAAGGCATAAAAAAAGCCAATAAATATTGGCTTTTTAAACTCACTCTTAATTACCCCAAGGGTTACTTGGATTAGACCGTTGTTTGCGTTCTCGCGCACGTTGTTTAGTGGCTTTTTTAGCTTGAATGCGTTTTGCGTCACTAAAGCTTAGTTCACAAGGTTCACCTGGTTTATGTTCGGCCGGTATAACACGATCACGCGGCGGTAATTCGTACTGAACATCATCTGGTTTAGGCAAGTTTTTAAGGCGGTATAGGTAAAAATTTTCGACCTTTTCTTGTGCCCATTGGGTTTTACGTAAAAATTTTACAGCAGATTTAATATCCGGATTATTTTTAAAACAATTAAGCTGTAAGTAAGCGTGCAGGAGTTCCCACCCATATTGCTCAACCAGCTCTTCCACCACTTGTTCTAGTTTTACGCCTTGCAGTGGATTATTACTGAAAAGTTCTTGGTTGCTCATAGGTGTTGCCTCGTTATTAAAATACAAAGTGTATTATAAATTTAATAACGAGGCTTTAATAGTGTAAATAGCCTAACCTTGGCAATTAACTACAACGCGGCCACGAATTTTACCTTCCATGAGTTGCTCGGCATTTTCAATTACTTGCTCGAGTGTAATTTCTGTTGAAATTTTATCTAAATAGTCAGCTTTTACTAATGTAGATAGTCTTTCCCATGCTTCAATTCTGTCTGCTTTTGGTCGCATAACACTATCGATTCCGATAAGTGAAACACCTCGTAAAATAAAGGGCGCGACTGATGCGGGTAAATCCATGCCTTGAGCTAAACCACACGCAGTGACTACACCACCGTATTTAAGCGACGCACAAATATTTGCAAGCGTATGGCTGCCAACAGAATCTATAGCTGCAGCAAAACGTTCTTTTTGAAGCGGTTTCCCCGGGTTTGATAACTCATCTCTGTTAATTATTTGAGATGCACCAAGCTCTTTTAAGTACTCGCTTTGATCTACTCGTCCTGTGGCGGCGGTTACGTTATAGCCGAGCTGACTTAATAAATAAATAGCAAAACTGCCAACACCACCGTTTGCACCTGTAACTAAAATTTCACCATCGTCAGGTTTAACTCCTTGTTTTTCGAGTGCTATAACGCTCAACATAGCGGTATAACCGGCAGTCCCAATTTGCATTGCTTGTTTTGGACTAATAGCAGCGGGTAGGGGAATTAACCAGTCACTATTTAGCGCTGCTTTTTGTGCAAGGCCGCCCCAATGTTTTTCGCCAACACCAAAACCATTTAAAATAACATGATCGCCATTTTTAAATTCATCGCTGGTGGAGGTTGTTACAGTGCCTACTAAATCTATACCGGGCACCATCGGAAAGGTTCTCACTACCGGGCCTTTACCTGTAATGGCTAGACCGTCTTTATAGTTTAATGTGCTGTACAACACATTTATTGTGGTATTTTCGTCAGGTAAATCATTTTCGTTAAGCTGCGATAAAGAAGCGCTGTAGTTATTGTCTTCTTTATTAATAACAATGGCTTTAATTGGGTTATTCATATCATATCCTTTTAGACCGATCGTCTTTTAATTGGTAAATAAAAGTGCATTATGTAAGTAATGCACGCAAAAACATTTCAGTGTATAACGTAAGGGGTGTACTTGACTTGGTAAGTTTTGCTCGCATTACTGCGCCTTCCCAACCAATCCAAAAGTACTCGCTCATTAATTGTGTATTTACAGTTTTAGAAATAGTGCCTTGCTGTTTAGCTTGATTTAAACAGTTTTCAATTTGTATTTGCCAAGCCGTGTAGCTTTGCATTAAGCGATTTTTAAATTCGTCGCTCAAGTGATTTAATTCTTGGTTTAAATTACCGACTAAGCAACCGCGTTTGTAATCGTACTTACCCATGCCTTTAATGGCACTTTGTGTAAAGTTTACTATGCGTTCCAGTGGGGGAATATTTTGTTGATCGAGGTAATGGTTTAGCTTTGCAATAAAGTAACTGTCGTAGGCGTCAACCAACGCAATGCCATAGGCTTCTTTGCTTTTAAAGTAATGGTAAAAAGAGCCTTTGGGTACTGAGGCTTTTTTTAATATTGTATCGAGTCCTGTGGCACTAAAGCCAAACTCTGTTAACGTTTCTAAACCTGTACGTATAAGTAACGCTTTAGTATCGGCGTTATCTCTGGCTATTTTAGGAGGACGGCCACGTCGTGGAGTTACTGTATTATTTTTGTTCATACCTACATATTAGACCGATCGGCTTTTAATGTGCAAGTACTAAATTCATCTGTTTAAAAATATTTTATGAATTACATTTTTGTTTGAACTTCAGTTATTTTTATTAGTCAATAATTATGGTTGATACACAAATTGTGCGACTTAGTAATTAATGATTTTAGATAGATGCTTAAGTTGTTTATTGTAGTGGTATGACCAGGTTGATTCTTTAAATGTTAATTCATTTTTGCATCAGCAGCTTAGTTAATGTCAAACTAATTTAATTGTTTTTGTTATTTGAACTTTACATTTTTATTAACTATTCATTAATTGTAGATTTCACTTATGCTACAAAATATATAACTATAAAAGGTGAGGATAATACCGATGAAGAGACAGAAAAGAGATCGTTTAGAAAGAGCTCATTCTCAAGGTTTCAAAGCAGGTTTAGCAGGTCGTTCTAAAGAGCTATGCCCTTATCAACAGATAGATCCAAAGTCAGAGTGGTTAGGTGGATGGCGAGAGGCAATTGAAAATCGAAATATGTATAAAACCTAATTATTACCCAAATTTAAGCAAAAAGGCCTCCAAATTGGAGGCCTTTTTGTATTTATATTGTAAATCTATTAAAAAGACGTGGTGTCTTGAAATAAACCTACTTTTAAATCTTTGGCTTCATATATTACGCGGCCGTCTACTTCAACAGTGCCATCTGCAACACCCATGAAGAGTTTACGTTTAATTACGCGTTTCATTTCAAGGCGGTAGGTTACTTTTTTAGACGTTGGAAGTATTTGGCCTGTAAATTTAACTTCACCTACACCTAAAGCGCGGCCAAGACCAGGACCACCTGACCAACCAAGATAAAAACCCACTAGTTGCCACATTGCATCAAGGCCTAAACACCCTGGCATAACAGGGTCACCTTTAAAGTGACAATCAAAAAACCAAAGGGTCGGGTCAATATCAAGCTCAGCAATTATTTCACCTTTACCGTGGCTTCCACCATCAGCATTTATAGAGGTAATGCGGTCCATCATTAACATGTTATCGCTAGGTAAACGACAGTTGCCTTCACCAAACATTTCACCTTGACCACATAGGATCAATTCTTCTTTTGTATAGCTGTTTTTAGGTTCCATAACTCTTTATCTTCGCTTAGAAATTGCCCGTACTTTAGCGTACACTTGTACGCTAAACAACTCGGAGCAGTTAAATACCTACTATATTGAGTATTAAATCATCAATCAAACAATGCGTTAGGTTTTTGCTTTATAAAACCGCGCAATTACAATCAAAAATCATTATAATTAACGCTGTCTTATAACTAGTCTAAAGGAAGTTTATGATCCTTTTTGTTAACTCACTTACTGTGATAGATTTTTCTTACTTATGTAACAAACGCGGCGCCGTTGGCGAGAGCTGGATTGTTGATTTAACTTTGCACGGTAAACTTAACGACGAGTCTATGGTGTTAGACTTTGGATTAGTTAAAAAACAAATTAAAGGTATTATTGATGAATGTATTGATCACCGTTTAGCTATTCCTAATAGCATAAATGGTTCAGTGACTGAATTTGATGAGCACAAAACACTAGATTGCACTTTTGGCGACAACCACCACTTGGCAATGAGTGCACCGCATCAAGCCTATTGTATGATTGATGCCGATGAAATTAATGTGGAGTCGGTAACTGCATTTTTAGTTGATACTATTTTACCTAAGTTGCCTTCAAACATAGAAAAAATAGAGTTATCGTTAAAACCAGAACATAGCCAAAGCTTTTATTATCATTATAGTCATGGTCTTAAAAAACATGATGGTAATTGCCAGCGCATTATTCATGGTCATCGTTCTCAAATAGGTATAAGCCTAGACGGTATTTCCATGCCTCGATTACAAAAAGAATGGGCAATGCAGTGGGAAGATATATACCTAGCAACAAGTGAAGACCAAATAGAACCACAAAACTTAAAGCATATTAGCGCAAGAGATAATGATGTTTGTTTTGCTTATACATCAGCTCAAGGCTATTTCGAAATGGCCATTTGTGAAACGCGTTGTGATATTTTACCGATAGACACAACCGTTGAATGTATTGCGGGGTATATTGCAGGGCAAGTTAAAGCCAAGCACCCTGAACAAAATGTTAAAATAACCGCGTATGAAGGGGTTGGCAAAGGAGCAATTAGTTATGCTTAAGTCACTCTTATCTGCGTTGGTTTTAGCAACATTTAGTGTAAATTCGTTAGCTGTTGAGCTAAAAGGGCACCTTACTCAAGGCGGCTTAGTAACAGGAAAGCTTAGTGATGTGCAGTCTGTTAGTTTAAACGACACACCGTTAAAGCTTTCAAAAAATGGTGATTTTGTATTTGGTTTTGGCCGTGACGCAAAAACAAATCATACACTTAGCTGGGTTGATACGAATGGCAAAAAGCATACCCAGAATCTTATTATTACCAAGCGTGATTACAACATTGACAAAATAACGGGTGTTGCAAAAAAATACGTTTCTCCGCCTAAATCTGTAAGTGAACGTATAAGCAGAGAAGCGGTTGCGGTAAGAAATGCCCGTGCTGTTAATTCAGACCTTACTTACTTTTTAGACCCAGTATTAAAACCTGCACAAGGGCGAATTTCGGGTGTGTATGGCAGCCAGCGTTACTTTAATGGTGAACCACGTCGCGCGCATTTTGGTTTAGATATAGCTAACAAAATTGGTTCGCCAGTGTATGCGCCAATTGGTGGCACTGTTGTTTTTGCAGAACCCGATTTATATTATTCTGGCGGAACACTTATTTTAGATCATGGCCATGGTATTACCTCTACTTACATACATTTAAGTAAGTTAGATGTAAACGTGGGTGATAAAGTTAAACAAGGTAATAAAGTTGCTGAAATTGGTGCAACCGGCCGAGTTACAGGCCCGCATTTAGATTGGCGCTTTAACTGGAAAGGCGAACGCCTTGATCCAGGCTTATTAATGCAAGATACGTTAGCCAACAAAAAGTAGAGACTATGACAGACGTAAATCGCGATGCAATTATTGCTCAGCGTATAAAAGATTCAACTACATCAGTTACAAAAACGGTATTCCCAGGGCGTACCAATCATCACAATACACTATTTGGTGGCGATGCATTAGCATGGATGGACGAGGTTGCATTTATTGCTGCAACGCGTTTTTGCCGTAAGCCCTTGGTAACTATTTCGTCTGATAGAGTAGACTTTAAAGAAGCAATACCTGCAGGTACATTTGCTGAACTAATAGCTAAAGTTGTGCATGTTGGTAACACTAGCTTAAAAGTAGATGTTGATATACTACTTGAAACAATGCACAAAGATGATAAACACTCGGCTATAAGCGGTAGTTTTACATTTGTTGCTGTAGATGATAATCATAGGCCAACACCGGTTGTTTGCGCCAAAATGATTAACGGTTTTAAGTAAAATTAATACAAAAATATAAGCACCCGAATAGGTGCTTATATTTAAGGCGCAAAAGAACACATCATACTATTTTTATTTTAAGATTAATCTTAGCATCGAAAATATATGTCAAAGAAAGTTAAACAGGGAATAAGAGGCTTATTACATAATAAATAAGCCTCTTAAATTGAAGGTTTTAGGATACTCAAAGTACCATTGCTGCAATCCAGCCGAATAGTAATAGTGGAATATTAAAGTGTATAAAGGTGGGGACGACCGAATCCCAAATATGGTCGTGCTGACCATCTGCGTTTAAACCAGATGTTGGCCCAAGTGTTGAGTCTGAAGCAGGTGAGCCTGCATCGCCTAGAGCGCCAGCAGTTCCAACTAAAGCAGCTGTTGCCATTACTGAAAAACCAAGCTCTAGGCATAAAGGAACAAATAAGGTCGCAATAATGGGTACCGTTGAAAAAGAGCTTCCAATTCCCATGGTGATAAGTAAACCAACTAATAAAATTACCGCAGCTGCTATAGGCTTATTTCCATCAAACAAACTAGCGCCGCTGTTGACCAAGCTTTGTATATCACCCGTCGCTTGCATAACTGATGCAAAACCTTGCGCCGATATCATGATAAAACCAATCATGGCCATCATGGCTACGCCTTTACTAAATACGTCTCCATTTTCTTCCCATTTAACAATACCAAATAGGCTAAAAATCATAACGCCTACTAAGCCTCCAAGTATCATTGAGCCACTTATGTTTTGTGCAATTAACGATGTAATAACAGCAAAAGAGCCAACTAACATGACTTTTTTTGGATTTTTTATAGGTTCATGGTTGCTCTGGTTAGTAACTGTGATCGATTTATAAGTACGTTGTTTTTTATAAGTAAAAAATACAGCAATGAGTAGGCCAATAAACATTCCTAACGCAGGAATAATCATTGCTACGGGTACACTGGTATTTACAATTTGGAGGCCGTTATCTACAAGATTTTTATGTAAAATTGAATATAAGTAAATCCCACCAAAACCATAGGGGAGTACCATGTAGGACGAGGCTAAACCAAATGTTAAAATACACGCGATGGCACGTCGATCGAGTTTTAATTTATTAAATACAACCAACAAAGGCGGGATCAAAATTGGGATGAACGCTATGTGCACGGGCACCAAGTTTTGTGATGAGATAGCGCACGCTAATATAATCATTAAAATAAAATAACTAAGTAATGTTTGGCTGCCTTGCCCTCTAGCATCTACTTTAGCTAATAATTTATCTGCTAATATGCGGGTTAAACCAGACTTTGATATTGCAACTGCAAATGCGCCAAGCATTGCATAACTTAAGGCAATTTCAGCGCCAGCTGACAAACCCGAATTAAATGCATCTAAACTTTCTTTTATTCCTAAACCAGCAGTTAACCCAGCAACTAAAGCAGACAATGTCATAGCTACAATAACATTGACACGAACCAAGGTAAGCGCAAGCATTAAAATCACGCCAACAACAACAGCATTCATAGTTTTCTCTATTTTGAACTTTTAATTAATTTTATCAGATCTTTAGCTTTGGTTTTGCGCTCTTTGGTAAACGGTTTGTTAGCATAACGGCTGTTTTCGAATAATTGTTTAAATTCTATTAGCTCCTTAGACACGTTAGGTCTTTGCTTTGCCATATGATCAAGTTGTTGTGACGGACTAAGAGAGTCGGCCGATGTAATTTTGTTTTTATTTCCCCAATCAAAAACTTCATTATAGGCTTTAACTATAGGGGGGAGTTTAACTGGTTTTGTTTTTGGCCAGTTTAAATAAACAAAGTAAATTGCAAAACTTAACCCAGCTGTAATTAATACAACTAAAGGCACCATCCAACTTTTTTTATTACCAAAGATGGATTTTAAAAAATCATTTTGTTTTTCTTGATCAAAGCCAAGCACCCAACTAGACCATTGATAATCTAGTTGCTCTAGTTCAAGCCTTAACCAGTTTATTGCTGCAAATTTACTTAAGCTAACTAAGCCGAAATCTAAATTATTTTTAAATTCTTCGTTTAGCTCTTGGTTTTGGGAAAGCGATCCATTTAACCGCTCGGGAGCAACAACAGCAGTGGCATCAAAAATAGTCCAGCCGGTATTTTGTAAATATACTTCAACCCAAGCATGGGCGTCATATTGGCGAACAGTAAGCGTGTTATTGTCGCTATTATATTCACCACCTAAATAACCACTGACTACACGTGCAGGTATGCCCGCAACCCTAAAAATATAAGCAGCGGCACTGGCATAATGCCCGCAAAAGCCACGTTTATTATCAAATAAAAATTGGTCTAGTGTATTATCGCCACTCATTGGGGTCGGCGTTAATGTATAGGTAAAGTTTTGTTCTACAAAGTACGCTAGTAATGCGTCATAAAAAGCCTGCTCATTGGTGTCTTGTTCTTTTAACTGCAAAGCAAACTTATTAGTTTTAATATTTTGCTTTAAACTTAAAAATGTATATCTATTTCTTTCAAATTCGTTAAGTGAATCTACTGAAAATTGATAACTTGCCACATCATATTGCAGGCTTTTTGCTTGGTAACTGTTTTTCCTTAATAATCCAAGCGCATTAGCGCTTACATTTTTACTATTGCTGGTTGAATAAGTTAAGCCATAAAGCCATTTTTGCGTTGCAGGTTCTGCAATGACTGAATAGTTTGCAATAAGTATGCTTTTTTTGGATATTAAGTTTTGGTTTGTTTGTTGGTTACTGTATTTTAAAAAATCAGACGCAAGCCATGCATTGCCATTAAATTCATCATGAATAATTGCACGCCAATAGTAAGGTGTTGCAGGCGGGGGATTATTAAAAGTAGCTCTAAATACTAGTTCATCTGAGTTAGACAATTTAGCAATATCAAACGGATCTACTTGCTCAGAAAGCCCAGTTTTAGCAAGTTTTGGCCCGGGTAATTGCCAAAACGCAGGCATTTTTGGTAAAAACAACAGTAAAAAAACAGCCAGTGGTAACGCCATTAATAATAACTTTGAACTTTGTTTAGCGCTTATTTTTAAATTATGTTTAGATTCTAATAAACCCATTACTGAAAAATTTATTACATATAAAAAGCTAACAACTGCAGTGGTAAATATAGTTTGGCTA
>NZ_BADX01000020.1:0-3215 GCF_000241365.1 Pseudoalteromonas sp. BSi20480
AGGGGTTCTAGGGATTTTCCCCTCTAAAGTAACATAAATCGCCACAACCCTCGCAGTTAATGGCTTGTGGAGCTGGGTTACCTTTCATTTTAGACTTCATTTTCAACAATAGGCCTAGTTATTTCCTGTAAATCAGGTAGTTTGCGGTTACTAGCGAACTGATAAGTGCCGCTCAGATTAATGTTCTGCCATGCAACGGGTGATACTTGTCGAGTTATTGCTGCTTTTTCCTCGTCACCAACTTCTTCAAAGTGCAGTAATAGATGACTTAGGATCATCGAGTTAAAGTAGATAATAGCATTTGCCGTCAAACGGGCACACTCGTTCCAGACGACTATTTCTGATTCGTTTTTTCCACGGAACTGGTCACGATTGACCGATGCAATAGCTCGCCTGAGGAAATGCCAGGCTTCGCCTCGGTTCAGTGCTCGTTGAACATATTGGCGCAGACTTGCATCATCAATATAATCAAGTAAATATTGGGCTTTGATGAGCCTATTATATTCCGTTAATGCTTGTAATATAGGGTGTCTAGATGGATAACCAGATAATTTGCGTACTAGCAATGCCTGTGTTGTGCGTTTTTCTTGAAGGGATAACACAATACGCTGAATATCCTGCCAGCCTTCTTCAATCACATTCATTTTTATCGGCTTTTTCAGCGCCAGATGCGTGTTTCCGTCGTCGCTTTCAGTTACGTTAAATAGGTCATTGATCACACTGGTGAACTGAGCATACCTAGGCGCAAAACTATAACCGCATAAATCCAATAAGGCATAATTAACATGATTAACACCATGGGTGTCGGTTGAGAGGACATCTGGCTTAAGATCACTAGTATTAGATTGTAGTAAGTCGTAAATATAATGGGACTCATGCTCATTAGATCCTATGATACGGGCATTTAACGCACTATGATTGGCAACTAACGTCATGGCCGTAATACCTTTGTTGGTGCCGAAGTATTTCGAGGAGTAGCGAGTTTTAAAAGTCTCAAGGTGAGTTTCAAATTTTTGCCCATCGGTACTGGCGTGCAGGACGTCTTCTTGGATGTGATAGTGGCGGAAAATAGGGAGTGCCGCTACTGCGTTATTGATGATATCACTAGCCTCTTGCAAGGTTTCAGGCCTAATATAATTAGCTTGTATAGTGCTTAGATGCTCATAACTGCGATCAGATATTTGTGCCATCCCATATACGCCGCGATGTGTCGCATTCGCAATTAGAATAGCCAATAAATCATCCTGATTGGCGCCTACTTGTTTTTGTATTGGCAGCACGTGTGCGAAGCATTGCATAAAGTTGGTTTCTTGTTCAACATAACGCAACACATCAGCAATACTGACGGGGATCATTTGTTTAAAGAAAGGGTTGTTGACAAGTGATTGGGAGCCTTTAACTGGCAGTCGCCATCGTGTGCCACTTCGGCTCTTCATGATCACATTGCGGTTATCACCATTATCAATGTGACGAGCAACATCTTCTAGGGATGTTGTTAAGCGTATTTGTTTTACTTGCAGTAGCTTCTGAATCGGCTGCTTTAGCTTTTCCAATGTTGATGATGCCAATAGATCAGGCTGTATTGACGATGCAATTAAGTCGTCTTCTAGCGCACGATATTTAGTGACGTTTGATAAGTAAATTCGACCATTAAGCCGAGAAGCCAGTTGACGGTAAAGCAACCATTCGTATCGCTGTGGATGAACAACATCCTTGTTAATTAACCATGGACGATGTTTTTGTTGGATAAGTGTACTATCCATTGTTTGCAATGTATTACCTGCTAATAGTTCTGTTTTTGTGGTTTTGAGCTGGGTCACTAATGCTTCTGAGCCTTTACCTGCTTGGCATTCAAGACATAGAAACACGGGCCTTAATAACTGCTCAATTAACCCGTTTTGATCATCATAATATTGCCATTGATATTCTTCTACCGTGCGTTTTTGCTTTTTTAAGTACAGGCATAGCGTTTCTATATCTTGGTTATTCATTACACTTAATGCTTGTTGCCTAACCGTTGCAAATGGTTGATTATCGTCGATACTGTCATCAACAAACAGATGCAGTAATTCTGCGGCTTTGGTGACATTGTCTGCAGCTGACCTCCATGAGTCAAACACTGCCTGTTGGGCAAACGCATGCGCAGCTTCTTGTTGTTTACGGATATGATGAATAAACCCATCAGCCAATCGCTCTAGGCTTTGCCGTATGCGTTGAGTCAGAAAACACAGCAACCATAGGTGTTGCTGTGGACGCTTAAAGCGTTTTAGTTTACTGCCATAATAATCCACCATTTCACCGAAGTGTTGTTGGTTTTTAGACGATAAGGCTAAGCCCTTAACAGCATTATCAATCTGTCTTGTATAAGGCTGTAACTGATGATACACCGTCAGTTCTTTTTTTAGCTCTGTCACCATAACGCTTTTTGCACCGGCTCGAAGCTGGCTTAAGGAGAGCCCATCTTTGTCATCGATAATAGTATTTAGAAATCCGTGTAGTTCAGATGAAACATGAATACGAAGCTTATTATTTAACGCCTTCTTGACCTGTTGGATAACACGACTGATAAGCTTTTGTAAGACAGTATATTTAGGGATGGCAATTCTATGCGTTGCTAGATATTCAGCGGCTGCATCGAATAGATAACGAGGCTCAAGCCAAGCTTTGCCGACCATAACAAGATGTTCGTACAGCGGCGCAAAGTGCAGACTTTCGTCCCATTTCTGATAGTTTAATAACCTCAGTATTCTTTGATATATACGGTCACGCTGCATCTTATTAATGCTGAAAGGCCTGATCCCTTTGCCTCCTTGAACTTGCGTTGAAATAAACTGCATATCGTCAAAGATGAGGTTAAAGCTAGGTGAAAGAATCACAGGCTTAGACTTAAAATACCCTAATAACGCAATGAAATAGCATCGGTGGTTCCTTAGGCGAATACTTTTCAACTCTGTTAACTCGATCTCGTTTGGCGTAAAATACAATCGTTGTTGTTCAAGTGATAATAGCGGCGGAGAATATAGATCAAGCTGCTCAGCTTTGGTAAGAATTGATAGTTCGTTTTTTATAGCCATAGGAATTAAATTAAGTTTAAGGGGTTGTTAACCTCATAATTTGCCATACTTTGGAGAAGTAACCCACCTTTGTATGCCTTTAAATATGGTGAGTATGGCGATTTATGTTACTTTAGAGGGGAAAATCCCTAGAACCCCAAA
>NZ_BADX01000019.1:0-36944 GCF_000241365.1 Pseudoalteromonas sp. BSi20480
GTGGTTAATAAAAGCTATTATGATTCTCTTATTGTGCGTAGCTTCATTTTTATCACAATGATCATTAATATAAGTAGTGATAAAACACTAATTGATAGCGTTAAGTTAATTACGGCGTTGTTGGGCTGATTAACTTTAGGGTGTGCGTTGCCATTTTGCTGCTGCCTAATATAACGCTGGCTTATCCAGTCTACGGCGTTGATCCATTGTACTTTATTTGGATCTGTATTATTGAGTGTACTCATTGTATGTGCGTCATTATTTAAACTTTTTGCTAAATTAATGAGTTGCAACCAAAACGCATTTTTCTCACCTAAGTCGTCTATTTCTTGCAGGCGAAGGTTTAATTTTTCTCCTCCCATTTTTTCAATATTAGGCTGCTTTACACTGTCGGCATAGCTATTAATTAATAGAGAAAACCGATTGAACTGCTCGCTATCGTGGCTTTGCTGTGCATTATTATTGGCACTCAGATTCGTTTTTTGTTGATTACTAACTGCCTTTTGCTCAGTTATGTACTGTTTGTAATCTTGGTAGGTTAAGCCAATTATCGTGTTACTTTGTGATTCACTCATTGTATTTGAAAGCAAATTATAGCTAAGAGTAAGGCCCGTAATTGTCATAACTAACAGAGCTATATAGCAAAGATAGAGTAGGCTTTTTAGTGAAGAGCGCTGTAGCTTTACTTTGTCGTTTTTGTAACGCGTAATTATAGTTTGTATAGAATTAGTTTTTTTCTGCAGTAATGTACGTTTTGAATTAGACGTTTTATGTTCTTCTGCATCATCATGTTTTGTTAATTTTTTTAACGCTAAAGGATACTGCTTTGTTGTAAGAGCGGTAGATTGATGCAGTTCAACTCGTGTTATTAAGCCCATTTTTTTTAGTGACGATTCTGCTTTAACGGCTTCTATACTCGTTAGATCTTTTTTTAATGCGTAGGATTTACCATCAAACAACTTTATAGCAATAGTATGGGGAATATTTAAAAATTGGCTAAGTTGTTTTTGTACCAATGAAATATCGGCATGTTGCTGTAGTTGGCCATTAAAAATAATTTTAAATGTAGCGCTCACTTTAATTCCTTTGTTTTCATTTCCCTTAAGGAGCTTTTTTATCTATATACATAACATAAACTTAACAGATTAAGACTCTGTTTTCTATATTCCTCACTAATGATTTTTTATTAATAATTTAATGTGCTTAAACTTAATACAGTAAATGACTTTACGAGAGGAAAATTTGAAAGAAAGAGGGATAGTAGGTTACGTTTAGGTCACAGAACGCTGCTCACTAGGGGCTTATCGTCAAGGGATTCTATTGCTAATTTGTTAACTCTTATAGGCAATGCTTTGGTTTGCAGTTGTTGACGTGGTTAGAGGGTAAATTGTTTGGGGTCGCCTTATGGCTGTTGTGGCGTATCTAAATGATTTGTTCTTTTTGAATTAAATATTAGCAGCTTGTTTTGAGTGTCAGCTGTTTAGTTAACTTGCTAATAGTTGAAAGTGTTGCCCCATTAACGCTTTTGTTAATGGAGCACTTTGGCTATTTAACCGCAGATTTAATGGCAGTATCACCGTCAAAAAGTTCAAAAATACGGTTCTTTTCAAACGAATTGGTTGCGATATGCAGCAGTGCATTGGCTACATTTTCACGACTAATTTCAGCCTTATCTTGGTCATCAGGGCGCTGTGTTGTCACTTTCATTGATGCGCTTTCATTAGTGAGCGTACCCGGGCGAACAATGGTGTAATTTAAACCACTACTGGCAAGGTGTTCATCGGCCATATGCTTAGCAACTAAGTATGGTTTTAAATCACTTTCTATTGCGTCAGGGTTATCTGCACCTATTGAGCTGACCATAATAAAGTGCTTAACGTTATTGTTTTTTGCGTAATTAGCCGCTTTTGCTGCAGCCCATAGATCAATTAATAGTGTTTTGTCGTCGCCGGTGCTTCCACCAGAACCAGCCGCAAAAATTACTTGATCACAACCTTTAATAGCTTCACTAAAATCACCTTCTAAATCTTGCTCTACAATATTTAAAAACGGGCTTTCTAAATTACTTAGCTTAGTTTTATCACGAACAAGGGCGGTAACATTTTGTTCGTTCTTAAGTAATAACTCCGTTGTCATTTTACCAATTTGACCACTAGCGCCAATAATTAAGGTCTTACTCATAATTAACTCCTTTCACTTGTTAGTAAATGTATTTGCTTACAAGTAGACCTTGGGCTTAAAAATTGTTTTTAAAGGGCAAAAAGAGACATTAACGTATTAATTTTAAAAACATTTAATATAAAAAGAGTACCTTAACTGAGTATGAAAATGAGTAGTTATATTTGTGTTTTTTTTATAATATTTTTTCAATCATTATACTCACTTCGGTCACATAGTTACGGTGGTATAAGCTAATACGTACTTTACGATTTTGGTAATTGTAATAAAGGGTGCGGTAGTTTTCACTGCCGGTTATCTTCAATGGGTCACCTAATTGTTGCTGATAAAAGTCTGTAATGGAGGAAATAGACTGCGTTAAATACCCAGTTTTAACAAGTGGGTATTCATCTGTTACTTCCATAGTTGTTACAAACTCATCTGGCACTGCAATATCAATAACATTTATGGCAAGTGTTTTAAACGAGGTAAACAATAACAGCGATAGTATAATTAATTTTTTCATTGTGACTCTTTAAGTTCCTTTTATTGAGAACAGTTTACCCAAATAGTGGGCTTTGTCATTTATATTTTATTACGAATTAAATCTCTTACAATAAAGCGAGCGGGGTGTATAGCTTGGCTTACTCGCTCGCTGAGTGGGCGCGGCTCGTTTGCTAAGCAGCTAATAAAATGTTCAGCACACAGTGGTGCGCTGCACAAGGCACGAGCTCCAAAGCCCGTAAAAATATGTAGCCCTTGTTGAGGGTGATTGAGAGGCAAATATTGATAACGCTTACCCAACCTCAGGTTTGCAAATGCATTTGTATAATCGCTTTGTTCACACCATTGCCCAGCCATTGGCAAGTGGTCGATGAATGTGCATCTTACTGCTGCTTTTGCAGAGCTTACTTTTCCTAACGTTGTAGCAAAGTCGCTATGATCGTAAAAGTTTATGAGTTGAGCACGGTTAGTTTGGTTATCCTCATCTGAAACATGGCGGCTTTTACTGTTTTTATCAAATGTAGCGCCCATGCAATGATGGTCTAAATAAGCTGGTGTAAAGTAGCCTTTATGGCAAAGTACCGTTTTAAGCTTTCGAGATTCAGGACTTGCTTGAACATGCGATACTTGCCCGCGCACGCCTACAATAGGAAGTGATTTTGTTTGCTCAAATGTGTCGCTGTGCTCACCAGCGCAAATAATAACATCGCTAAATGGGCCAAACTGTTGATTATTGCTTGTTAAAACCCAGCCGTTTGCTGTTTTTTCTATGTTTACTATATTGCAATTAAAGTGGCTGTTGTGGGGTATTAGCTTATTGGCTGCGCCTAGCATTGCATTAACAAGTTGTGGTGGATTAACCCAGCCACCTTGTTCAAAATAAACACCGGGGTACCCAGTTTTAACGCCGGCTATTTCATCGCCTTGCTCTGCGGTTACGTTTTGCATAAGTTGCTTTGGCCAAAGTTGCTTTTGAGCAAGGTTTTTGTGTTTATCTGCAAGGGGCTTTTTTACAGCATGTTGCAAAACACCACACCATTGGTGATCAAAGCTAAATCCATCATTTAATAATTGCTGATAAACGCGCTTTGCGTATAAAAAACTATGCGCAAAAAGTTCACTATGGGGTGAATCTTTAGCTTGTAAATGAGGATACACCGCGCCTTGCACATTATGTGACGCACCCATGGCAGGCTGCGGGTCTTTGCAGAATAATTCAGCGTTTATACCGCGTTTAGCAAGGCTGTATAAAATACAACTACTGGCTATACCGCCGCCAATAATAGCAACATTATTAAGTTTACTATCGTCTTGATTAAAGTAAGGGGGGGCTGACTGAGCCGTGTTTGCATGAGGTATTTGGCCAATTAGCATGTCTCTTTTTTTGCCAAAGCCTTTGGTTTTAATTGTATCAAACCCGGCTTCTATTAAACCACGACGAACAAAACCTGCTGCTGTAAACGTAGCTAGAGTTGCCTTTGCTTTTGAAATGTCAGCCATGCTATTAAATAAGCTTTGCTGCCACATTTCAGGGTTTTTGCTTGGGGCAAACCCATCTAAATACCAGGCATCTACAATCCCTGTTTGTGGGTAGCTCATTGTATTAATAGACGCGAGTGCATCGCCAAAATGTAAGTCGAGGACAACACGTCCGTTGTCAAACTCAAGTCGGTGACACCCTTGTAAATTAATAGGGTAATTGTTGACGAGTTTTTCACTTAATTTTTGTAATGTAGGCCACGCTTGAAGCGCCTTGCTTAAATCGTTAACTTTTAATGGGTATTTTTCAAACGAAATAAAGTGAAGGCGCTTTACACCTTTATCTAATTGATTTTGTGATTGTTGACGTGCAATATGATCGTTAAAGTGTTGCCATGTATTCAAAAAATTTAACCCAGTACCAAATCCTGTCTCTGCTATTACAAAGTGGGGTTGGTCATGAGTTTGTAATCGAGTTTCTATATTATTTTGCTCATAAAACACATAATGCGATTCAGCAAGACCGTCGTCATTCGAAAAATAAATATCACCAAAGTCATCAGCAAATGGTGTACCTAAATCGTTAAAGTGTATATGTGCGTTTTTAATCATAATGTTTAAATTTACAAAATATATTTTTCATTATTTTACGGGTTTTCTTTGTAATAGTCTGGCGTTATTTATAAGCTAGCAGTTCAGAGTACAAGTGTACGCTAGAAAGCTGACCACTTAAGTGATTAAATTCGCGTAAAATAAAACGCAATTAAGTATTAAGCTAAGGGAATCACCCATGAGAAGAGCCGTAATTACCGGTATCGGTGTTGTATCAAGCATTGGTAACAACAAAGAAGAAGTTTTAGAGTCATTAAAAACAGGTAAAAGTGGTATCGCTTTCAACCAAGAGTTTGCTGACTACAACTTGCGCAGCAACGTATCAGGTAAAATTGATATAAACGTTAAAGACCATGTTGACCGCAAAGCAATGCGCTTTATGGGTGATGCTGCTGCGTACTCTTACATTTCGATGACTCAAGCAATTGAAGACTCAGGGTTATCAGAAGAGCAAGTGTCAAACGAGCGCACGGGTATTATAGTTGGCTCTGGTGGTGGTTCATCTAAATGGCAAGTAGAAGCCGCCGATATTTTACGTGAGAAAGGCGTAAAGCGTGTAGGCCCTTACATGGTGCCTCGCACTATGGCCAGTACAACTTCAGCATGTTTAGCGACTCCTTTTAAAATAAAAGGGGTTAATTATTCAATTAGTTCAGCATGTGCTACGTCGGCGCATTGTATTGGTAATGCGGTTGAACAAATTCAACTTGGCAAGCAAGACGTTGTGTTTGCTGGTGGCGGTGAAGAGCTTCACTGGACGCTTGCAATGGAATTTGACGCAATGGGTGCACTCTCTACTAAATACAACGAAACACCAGAAAAAGCATCGCGCACTTATGATGCTAACCGTGATGGTTTTGTTATTTCTGGCGGTGGTGGCATTGTAGTTGTAGAAGAGCTAGAGCATGCATTAGCACGCGGTGCACATATTTACGCTGAAATAGTTGGGTATGGTGCTACATCTGATGGATACGATATGGTTGCTCCATCGGGCGAGGGTGCTGCACGTTGTATGCGTCAAGCAATGCAAAATGTAGATAGCATTGATTATCTTAACACGCACGGCACATCAACACCTGTGGGTGATGTTAAAGAGCTTGGTGCAATTCAAGACGTATTTGGTGGTAACTCGCCCATGATCAGTGCGACTAAGGCAATGACGGGTCATGCTTTAGGGGCTGCCGGTGTGCATGAAGCTATTTTCTCTTTGTTAATGCTTGAGCATGGTTTTGTAGCACCGTCTATTAATGTTGATGAATTAGACGAGCAAGCTGAAGGTTTAGATATTGTTACTGAACGCAAAGATGTAGAGCTAAATACAGTGATGTCTAACAGCTTTGGCTTTGGTGGTACAAACGCCACTTTGGTAATGAGCAAATACAAAGCTTAATTACCTGCATTTGTTTTTTACGGTTAAAAAAAGGTAAGCCACAATGGCTTACCTTTTTATTATAAAGGGAGTTATTCCCCCTTACTGTGTTCTTCGCGAGCTTGCTCAATTTCGTCTGCAATTTCTTGGGCTTTTTGCTTGGTTTTTTCTGTTAATTCACCTGCGGCTTCTTTACTTTTTATCCATGCATCGATAGCAATTTCCTTTCCATCGTCGTACATATCTAAGCCCATGGCTTTGCTTTGTTGAAGTAACTCGTTTAACGACTCATCATTTTTAAGATCGTGTGTTGTTTCTTTTACTTCATTCCAGGCATCACCTAGTTTTTCTTGCATTTGAGCGCTTTTTTCTTTTGTTTCTTCTTTTACTTCTTTAGCGTCTTCACAACCGGTTAAAGTAATTAAAGTGCCTAATAATGCTAAACCTGCTAATTTGTTCATATGCTATCTCCTCAAGAGATTAATAGTTAATTCCAGATAATTATAGAGTAATGAAAATGAACGTTCCCGTAACAGAGCGGTTAAAGTTTAAATTAATGAACGAGCATGATTGGCAACAACTATATGAGCTTGATCAAGACCCTGCAGTAATGCAATTTTTAACGCGTGGTGTGCCTACAACTAAAAAACAAATTAGAGAAGAGGGGATACCGCGTATGCTTGCATACCGCAATGCTAAAAAGGGTTGGGGGCTTTGGTCTGTGACAACTAAAGACACCAATACATTTATTGGTTGGGTCCTTTTAAGACCTATGGATTTTTTTAGTGAACAGCCAAACTTTAGTGATATTGAAATTGGTTGGCGCTTTAAACAAATAAGCTGGGGACAAGGGTATGCAACTGAAGCCGCAAGAGCATTATGTGCAGAGCTCACCAAACAGCCCGATGTTAATTATATTAGTGCCAGTGCGTTAGCAGATAATATAAGCTCTATAAAAGTAATGAAAAAGCTTGAACTAACGTTTGTCAAATCTTACACGCATACTGATGAGCAGGGTGACTTACCTGCTGTTTTATATTCTAAGCGCCTAAAGTAAGACTAAAATCTGCACCCACAAGGATTGACCTAGCCATAAATGCTGTGCATAAATATGGGAAGGTTATACTGCTTATTATTTTTAACTTAACTTTTAAGTGAAACTTCCAACAACTAAAACAATAATTTAAGGACGTTATATGGGCTTATTTTTTTCGCCAACCAAGCTAGTGATAACGAGTGTACTTGTGTTTCAATTCAGTGCATTTCATGTAGCAGCCAAGCAAGTTGCGCAAAGTGCTGTTGCTATGCCTGACTCGTACAGTGCTGATACGGCTAAAAATATATTAGAGCTGGGCGGAAATGCCGTAGACGCAGCTATAGCAGCACAGTTTGTATTGGCTGTAACCCTGCCTGAAGCGGGTAACATTGGTGGCGGCGGATTTATGCTGATCCAAAAAGATGGCAAAAGTGATTTTATAGATTACCGAGAAACGGCTCCAAGCGATGCACACCGAGACATGTACTTAGACGAACAAGGCAATGTAATACCTAATAGATCTATTTATGGCATACACGCAAGTGGTGTACCTGGCAGTGTTGCTGGTATGTGGTTAGCTCATAAAAAACACGGTACGGTAGAGTGGAAAAAATTAGTACAACCTGCCGTTACTTTAGCTGAGCAAGGTTTTATTGTGCCACCAAAATTGGCGCAAGGGGTTAGTAATTACATAAGCTATTTAAACGAGCAACAAATAGATGTTAACTTCGAAAAATATTTTGCTGGTTTAAAAGCCAATGAAAAATTTGCACAACCTGAGCTGGCAAAAACATTAAAGCGAATTCGCGATGATGGGCAAGCTGGGTTTTATGAAGGCGAAACAGCCAATATTATCGAAAAATTTATGCGTAAGCATGGCGGTATTATTACCAAAGCTGATTTAAAAAATTATACGGCTAAGTCGCGCACACCATTAAAAGCAAGTTGGAACGGGTATGAAGTGCTTACTTCGCCGCCACCCAGTTCAGGCGGTATTGCAATTTTACAATGGCTAAAAATGTATGAACTGCAAAAACTAAATATCGAAGTGGCTCATAATTCGTCGTCTTACGTGCATTTGCTTTCTGAAATAGGTAAACGCGTGTTTGCAGACCGAGCAGAGTACTTAGGTGATCCTGACTTTTTTGATGTGCCAGTAAACGCATTAATCAATGAATTATATTTAAAAAAGCGTATGGCTGATATCTCATTAACAGCGATTTCAACAACCGAAAAAATAAAGCCCGGACTGAAAGAAA
The DNA here is from genome assembly GCF_000241365.1 of Pseudoalteromonas sp. BSi20480. Taxonomy (NCBI): domain Bacteria; kingdom Pseudomonadati; phylum Pseudomonadota; class Gammaproteobacteria; order Alteromonadales; family Pseudoalteromonadaceae; genus Pseudoalteromonas; species Pseudoalteromonas sp. BSi20480. The sequence continues at coordinate 8,417 of NZ_BADX01000019.1, forward strand.
GCGAACAAACCACACATTTTTCTATTGTTGATAAAATGGGGAATGCCGTAGCAAATACCACAACTATAAACTTAGGGTTTGGTAGTGGGGTTGTAGTTGAAGGCGCCGGGTTTATTTTAAATGATGAAATGGACGACTTTAGCGCAAAACCGGGTGTTATGAATGCGTTTGGTGCGTTAGGTGGTAAAGCTAATGAAATACAGCCACATAAACGTATGCTTAGCTCCATGACACCGACCATTTTATTAAAGGATAACACAGTAAAAATGGTAACCGGCTCACCGGGTGGTACAACGATTATTAGCTCGGTTTACCAGTCAATTTTAAATGCAATAGAGTTTCATATGAGTGCAGAGCAGGTGGTTAACGTGCCTCGCTTTCATCATCAGCTGTGGCCTAAAAACGTTATACGTGTTCACGAAGGGTTAAATGATGCGGTAAAAGTAGAGCTTCAAAAAATGGGTTACACAATTGACGAGCGCCACTTTGGTGACATGCATGTCATTATAAATAGAGATGGGAAATTAGATGCTGCGTCTGAAAATTCAGGAAGAGGTAAATCAATCGTTTTTTAACTAATTAAAATTAGATTTATAAAACCGCTCAGTATGTACTAAGCGGTTTTTTATTTACTATGGCTTAGAGCCAGCGAATTGCGTTGGTTACTCGCTCGTTATAAGTATCTAATGGTGCACCTACACTCGCGACTAAAATGGTATCGGCCTGCGACCCGCGATTGATTTGGCCTTCAAAGCGCTCATCTTGGAAATGATCATCTCCCAAACCAAACGATTTATTTTCTGAAGGTACAATAAATACCGTCATTGGACCAAAGTCCGATTCAAAAATTAAATGTAAGCCTCTTTCCCCTTTAAAATCACAAAACATAGCGTAAGTTATATCGCCAGGAAGCTCATCTATGTGACCACCAAGTACTGCTAGTTTGTCATTGACACTTTGAAGGCTGATAGGGGATTTTTTATCAAGGGCATTTATTTCGTAGTACACATGCGCAAGTGCATGCTCGCCCGCTTCGTGGCCAATATGCTGCTCTGAGCTGAAAAAGAACGCACTCACTGCGACCATGAATGATGCCGCTAAGGCAAGGTGCACACGGTCAAACTTAAAACGCGATTTAGCGTCTACGACATTGGTGCCAGCAGCTTGCTCTTCTTGCAAGGCTTTTTCTTTTAACGATGTATTTAAAATAATACGATCAGCTAAGTTATCAGGCACAGGTATATCGAGTGCATCTTGAAGGTGTTGATCAAATTCTTTCATTTCGGTAATAAAACTTTGTCGCTCAGGGTTGCTCTGGGCAAACTCCATAAGTTCCTTATCTATATCGTTTGGTTGCGCAATAGTGCGGCGACGAAACTCAAGCTCATCCATTATTTTGATGCCCCTTTAAGTTGTTCATCATCACGGCTTAAAGCCTCTTTAAGTTGGTTTCTAGCACGGTATAAACGTGTCATTACCGTGTTTTTATTTAAATCGAGTATGTCGGCAATTTCCTCGCCGGTGCACCCCATTACGACCTGTAATAATAGTGGCTCTCTGTATTCGTCAGATAGCAATCCAATTTGTCGTTGAATAACGGTTTGCTCCATTTCATCATCAAGCGAGTGGCTGGTTTCATCAACTAGCGTATCGTTTTCTACATCACTGTAATCAAACTGTTTACGTTCAAATCGTCGTGCGTTTTCTCTGCGTAAAATAGTCAGTAACCACGGCTTTGCTGCTTTTTGATCGAGTAAAGAATCAAGTGAGCGCCAAGCGCGCAAAAATGTCTCTTGTACTAAATCATCAGCTATGTGCGGATCACGGCACAACCAGTATGCAAAGCGGTAAAGCTCTTTATTATAAACGTGAACTAAGGCTTCATAACGTTTTTGTTTCTCTGCCATATCGATTAAGACCTGATTATTTGATTTTTTATTTCCCAGCATAAGCACTTTTTTACTACTATATTTTTATTTAATGAAAAAAGACTCATACGTAACTTTATTTTAGCTATAAAGGTCTTTTAATACAGTTTGTTGCGAATTTGATGCTTGAGCTTGCTCACTCTCAAGTATTTTTATAATAGCACCAAGGTCACTGTTTGTAGCTTTATTTCCATACAATTGCGCTTGTAATTTAATTACCTCAGTACTCAACTGTGAGTTATTAATCTGTCGGCATAACTCATCAATAGCGCCGGTATCCTGTTTGGTTATTTGTACAGCGTAATTATTTAGCTCATTGTAAAAGGCCTTAACATCACCTGCTTTTTGTATGTTTAACAGCTTTTTTAAACTTGGCTGGCTGCGTGGAGTAGGTAAAGGCTTCACTTTTTCAATGGTATTTATATTAGAACGGGTAAACCAATAAAAAATTACAGTGCCAATCCATAAAATATAACCCAGTACAGCAACAGCAATAAGCCATAGTGGCGTGTAGCTGTGAGCAGTTTGCATTTGGATTGAGGTATCAGCGTCAGCTTTAGTTTCATCAACGGGTGTGTTCTCAATACTTTGCTCTGTATTTACAGGAGGATTAACAACGGTGCTGCTTGGCGTTACAGTAATTGTGCGCGCTGGGAGCGTGGCGAAACTAATACGGTTAATTTTAGTATTAAACCAAGGTAATTTAATTTCAGGTAAGGTGTAAGTGCCCGGTGTTTGTGGCAATAATGCATACGATGCAGTTTGTTGCGAAACAACACGCCCATTTCTTACTGCGTTGTTGTTCTCTTTTTGATCAGGGTAGCTACGGATCCCATTTATTGTTGGCATTTCTATATCTGGGAGTTGCTCTTTGGTTACGCCAAGCGCTGTAAGTGTAATTGTACGAGTTATAGGTGTACCTACTTCAATGGTGTCATCACTTGGTTGCCATTCTTCACCAAGGTTCACCAGCTCACTAGGCAGCCATGCACCGTTGTAATCACTGGGTATGGGTTTAATTTCTATCTGTTGGTCTTCGCCAATTGCAGATACTTCCAACTGGCGATAATTTTGTTGCACTCGGCCCTGAAATACGGGGGCAGCAATAGTATAAGGACCACTTTTTTGGGGTTGAATTAAATACTCCCGAGTAATAACCAGGTAGCGTTTACCATCAACTAATTCGTAACTTTCTGTCTGTTTACCTAGTTGTGTTAGCTGTGCATCTTCCATGCTCGGTGTACTTAAACTACCATCAAGTAACTCTTTAGCTAAGTATAGTTTTAGTGTGTAAACGCCTGCTTCTTGCACATAGAGTGAATTGCTAGAAAGTGATGTTTTTACAAAAATGTCGTTATTATTGTCAGCGTTTGCGGCACGTTTTGTCACGGTTAAATCAATTGGCTGCGAGCTTAATCCACTTACCGTAAATGAGGGGATAGTGTACTGCCCCTCGGTGCGGGTCATTAATTTAACGCTCCACGTAGTTTGTTTATTAATGCTACCGTTTATGATGTTAGTTCGCGTACTTAAACTTGTTGGGCCGACTACAAAATCTTTCAGCAGTACAGACGTATCGGGTTGTTCACCTTTCACGTTATCGTCTACTGATATATTGAGCATAAAAAACTCCCCCGCCAAAACAGGGTTTTTATCTACGCTCGCTTGAAGTTTTGTCGCTGCGAACGAGGGGATCGCGCATAGTAGCAATAAACAGCAAAATAATCGCATTACCATGATTTTTCTACTCCTGTAGGGCGGCGTTGATATTGTCTTTTTTGGGCTTCGAGTTGCATTTTATTCCGTAGTAAAATCGCCGGGTCGTCCGGTACTTTTCTGAGTAACTGATTAAGCTGCTGGGCTTTTTCTTTTTCTTCATTTGTAAGCTCACTGGCTTGTGCTTGCATTGCCTGTTGTTGCGCTTTTTGTTTTTGCTCGTCGCTAACGGGTTGCTCACTCATTGCTTGCGATTGGGGCTGTTGCTGATCAGACTGTTCAGCGTTTTTATTTTCGCTTTGTTCGCTTTGTGGTTGTGCTTGCATATCAGGTTTATTTTGCTCCTCTGATTGCTCACCGGTTTGACCTTGCTGATCTTCAGAGGGTTCAGACTCTTGCTCTGATTTTTCGCTCGCATCGCTCTGGCTCTGGTTTTCACCTTTTGCCGAGTCGTTTTGCTCATTATTTTGTTGCTCTTGCCCAGGTTGTTCGTTATTGGGTTGTTGGTTTTGATCGCCTTGTTGCTGGTTTTCTTGATTTTGAGATTCATCACCACTTTGTTCTTGCTGGTTTTGCTGGTTTTGCTGTTCTTGTTGATTCAACAGCTGCTCAACTAAGGCTTGGTTATCTGCGGCTTGACTAAAATCACTTTGCAGCGTTTGAGCTTGCTTATAGGCGTTTATGGCTTCTTCAAGTTTGCCCGCTTTGGCAAGTGCATTGCCATAGTTATAGTAACCTGTGGCGGACTTATCTTGACCAAATACATCTAAAGCGGCGTTATAATTGCCTTGTTTGTAAAGCGCTGCGCCTTTTAATTGGTTTGACTTCGCGTTAGCGGCTTTGTCGTATTCTTCATTTTTATAGGCGGTGAGAGCCCGTTGGTCTGTATTTTTTAATAGTGTAGGGAGCTCCAATGCATACGCGTTTTGCTGCGGTAAAAAGGTAAGCAACAAAACCGCGCCTAAAAAGGCAGAGCGCCTGAATAAATACAAACCAAATGGTAACAAGAGCAAAAGCCCGTAAATACCGGCGTCAATGCGCCACAGTGCTTGGCTTTGTGTTTCATCTTTTAATAACTCACTATTAGCCATTGGCGAAAAAGTATTTATGTCGCTATTACTTGGTTGATAGCGCGCAAATTTCCCGCCACTGCGCGTTGCTAAGCTTTTTAGTTGTGAAATATTTATAGTAGGGATGACAATTTGACCGTACCGGTCTTTTAAAAAACCACCTTCAGGTAACTTTATAGGCGCACCTTGCTCTGACCCTACACCATAAATGTTGAGTCTAAATGTCGTGTTATTTATAAAGCTTGTTACATCGCTTTGTTCTTCTTGTTCTATACCATCGGTTATTAAAATAATATCGCCATCAATATAACCTGCCTGATTTAATAACTCTTTTGCCATATCTAGGCCAGCTAAAACATTAGAGCCCTTGTCGGGCATTATGTCGGGGCTTAAGCTTGGAATTAAATTGCTGAGTGTTGTGGCATCATTGGTTAGTGGCGATATGGTATACGCAGTGCCAGCATAAGCAACTAGCGCGGTGTCACCTTCTTTAAAAAGCTCAATCATATCAAGGGATTTAAAACGAGCTTGCGTTAACCTGTTTGGTAAAATGTCGGTGCTGTACATTGAATAAGACATATCCATAACGATGACACGAGCACTTTTGCTTTGAAAAACGGGTACCTGTTTTTTTTCAAAGCTTGGGCCTGCACTGAATAAAACCCCTAAACTGCAAAATACAGCTATCAGCCAAAGTGGTTGGCTGGCTTTTGTGTTGGTATCACTGATGACAAATTGGGCTAAGTGCGGTGCAATTAATTGCACGTCTGTGGTTTTTTTGTGCTTAATTAACGCTACAAAAAATAGGCCAATTGCAGGTATAAGCAGCCATAAAATGGCAGGGCGAATAAATTCAAAATCCATTAGTTTGGCTCCTTTAATGCGCGCAATGTACTTAGCATCACGTTTAAGCTAATTAGTAAAATGGCAATAAGTAGCGGGTAATAAAATAATGAGCTTTGTGGGCGAAAGGTTTTTTCGTCCGCACTAATGGGCTCTAGCTTATCAAGCTCTGCGTAAATCTGTTTGAGGCCCGCTACATCCTTGGCTCTAAAGTAAAGGCCGCCGGTATCGTCAGCTATATTTTTTAGTAGGCGCTCATCTAAATTACTTCCGCCTGAGCCACCCATATTAAATAGGCTAAAACCACGTGGGTTATCAGAGCCGACACCTATGGTATAGACTTTAATGCCCTCTTCGCGGGCGAGTAATAATGCGTCGTCAGGGTTTAAGTTACCCGCGGTATTTTGACCGTCTGTTAATAGCACAACGATTCGGTTGCTGTCGTCTTTACTAGCAAAACGTTTCACTGATAAGCCAAGTGCGTCGCCAATAGCTGTCGCGCGTCCAACTAAACCTATTTGTGCTTCGTTAAGCATTTTAGTTACCGTTTTTAGATCGCGCGTTAAAGGTGTTTGTAAAAACGCCGTATCGCCAAACAAAATAAGTCCAAGTCTGTCACCAGTGCGTTGTTCTATAAAGTCGCTAAGTACTGCTTTTACCATTGTTAAGCGGTCAACATATTGACCATTGTAGGCCATATCCTGTTCGGTCATCGAGCCAGATAAATCCACCGCAAGCATGATATCTCGGCCTTCATTTGGCAACAAAATAGGCTCGTCTAACCACGTGGGGTTAGCAGCTGCGCTGACAAGTAATAACCAAAGTAGCCATTCAAATAACGATAAACGACGTGATCGAGGTTCAATACTTTGATTACTCAAGTTGTGCTGAGCAAACCCCGGAATTCGTAAGCGAGTATTGTTACTACTTGCTGCTGGCTTTAGTAATAAAAGCAGTAAAGGTAACGGAAGGAGCAAAAAAAGCCATGGCCAACTAAATTCAAACATATAGCGGCTCCTTTACTTTAAAGTTTTTGATTGCTTGTCGAAATTTTTCACTTAAATCGACATTGTTATTTTCGCTACTGTACAAGCTTAAAATTTCTTTCTCAGTAAACGTGAGTCCACTGAGTGTATTAAGCGTTTCACACCACTGCTTTGTAGGTTGTGTGGCAAGGTGCTTACCGTAATATTCAACAACCAGGCGTTTTAAAATAATATGTAAATGCTGAGGGTATTGCTCTTGTTGACTTAATGATACGGCATAACGTTTTGCTTTTTTAAATTGGTACGCTTTATAAATTGCATACACACCGGTTAAAAGCGCAATGCAAAGTAGAGCAATAATAACCCACCAAGCAGGGGCGAGTGGCCACCAATCAACTTGGTTAGGTGCTATTACATCGTGCAGGCCATCGAGTGGATTGGTTTGCATGGTTTATTTTCTCACAAGCTGCAGTTCAAGTGGTTCGGCTGCATTGAACGATATTAAATTAAGACCCGATTTAGTTAAGCGGGTCAGGCGCTTATTGAATGTATCTTCTGCATTTTTAGCAAAGCGCGCTCTAAAGGCATTATCCATTAGTGGCAAAGCAATATCTTGTCCATTTGTACTAACGCTTACAGTATTTTTATAAGCCGGTAATTGATGTTCAAATGGGTCGCTAATATGACAGCCAATAAGCTCACAATGACGGCTAAGTATTTCAAGCTGTTTGAAGCTTGCATCGTCAAGAGAACTAAAATCTGATACCAAATACACCAAGCTACCCGGCTTTGCCAAATGATTAAGGCGCTTTAGGTTATCACTAAAGTTATTGTGGGCTTTTGCATCAATTCCCCCAAGGGCTTGCTGGTGGTTAGCACATAAATTGTGGCAAAGCTTTAATACGGCTTTTTCTCGCGCGCTGGGTTTGAGCTCTAAATGAGCGTGCTGATTAAATACAATGCCGCCAATTCTGTCGCCACGCTGGCAGGCAGACCATGCAACTAAAGCACTAATGTGCGCAGCTTGCACTGACTTAAGCAGGAGCTTTGAGCCAAATAACATCGAGTTTGAAAAATCGGTAAATACAAATACAGGACGTTCTTTTTCTTCTTGAAAAAGTTTTGTATGGGTTTCGCCTGTACGCGCTGTAACTCGCCAGTCAATTGAACGAATGTCGTCACCTTGCTGGTAATGGCGAACTTCGGCAAATTCCATACCACGGCCTTTATGCGGTGCAAGATATTGCCCTGCTAAAGTATTTTTAATTTTAACCTTAGGAGCAAGCTCAAGCAGTTGCGCTTTGGCTTTGTAATACATCAGCTCTTTTAGTGCTAAATTAACACCGTGGCTATGGCTTTGTTTCAGCCATGCCTGAGGGTCTAATTGTTTATGCATAAATTAAGGTACAGCTACCAGTTCTACAATTCGGCTAATTACTTGGTCTTTTGTAATACCATCGGCTTGGGCTTCGTAGCTCAAAATAATGCGATGGCGTAGTACATTATGAACAACCGCTTGTATGTCGTCAGGGGCTACAAAGTCGCGGCCCTGTAACCATGCATGAGCACGTGCACATTTATCGAGCGCGATAGTGGCACGAGGGCTGGCGCCAAATTCAATCCAGCGGCCTAGTTGTTCATCTAATTGCGCGCCTTCTCGCGTAGCAATAATAAGTTGAACCAAATACTGCTCAAGAGGCTCGGCTAAGTACAAACCTAAAATTGCTTGGCGGGCAGCAAATAAATCGCTTTGGCTAATTTTTTGTAAAACAGCTTGTTGCTCTTTTAATGCTTCACCGCGCGTTAGGCGTAAAATGTCTAGCTCGTGCTCGGCGCCTGGGTAATCAATACTTAAATGCAGTAAAAAACGGTCAAGTTGTGCTTCTGGCAGCGGGTAGGTGCCTTCTTGCTCTAGCGGATTTTGAGTGGCCATTACTAAAAATAAGTCGCTAAGTGGGTAGGTGTTTTTTCCTACCGTAACTTGGCGCTCTGCCATGGCCTCTAGTAATGCTGATTGTACTTTTGCTGGGGCGCGGTTAATTTCATCAGCCAAAATAAGGTTATGAAATAAAGGGCCTTTCTCAAACACAAACTCGCTTGTTTGTTGGCGGTAAATATCGGTGCCAGTTACATCGGCTGGTAATAAATCGGGTGTAAACTGGACACGTTGAAACGAACCTTCAATCCCTTTTGCAAGCGCATTTACAGCGCGTGTTTTTGCAAGCCCTGGTGGGCCTTCAACTAATAAGTGGCCGTCAGCTAAAATAGCAATAAGTAGTGCTTGAGTAAGCTCTGGCTGGCCAATGATTTGTGTATCTAAGTACGTTTTTAATTGTGAAAATGCGTTAGCTGCCATAATAAGTGGACTGTCCTCGTCAGCTGGGTTAGTACCTAAATGGGTTAGGTTGCAAATACTGACCTATTTATAAGGTTTATAATAGGGTAACTCAAGAGTTAGACTGTATTTTTTAAAATAGTTCGTTATTTTTTAACGGTTTTTAGCGTACCACAAATCTTTGTAAATGCGTTTAAAAAAGCCTATTGTGTGATATGTAAACATGACTACTTTGTATAAATTTCAGTTTATCTATTGGCTTTAGCACACGGGTTGTTTAGAATCGAGGAAAACAAACAGGTCAGACCTGTCAGCGGGAGAGCATAAATGTCTGAGCAAAACATACTAAAAACACCAAAGGGTGATCGTATTGCCATTGTAAGTGGCCTTCGTACACCGTTTGCAAAACAAGCAACAGCATTCCACCATGTACCAGCACTTGATATGGGTAAATTAGTGGTTAACGAAATGCTTGAGCGATTAAATTTCGACAAGTCAGAAATCGATCAACTTGTATTTGGTCAAGTAGTACAAATGCCAGAAGCGCCAAATATTGCGCGTGAAATTGTACTTGGTACAGGCATGCCTGTTGGTGTTGATGCTTATTCTGTGTCACGTGCATGTGCTACAAGCTTTCAGGCAATTGCTAACGTAGCTGAGTCTATTATGGCGGGCTCTGTGAGTGTAGGTATTGCTGGTGGTGCCGATTCGTCGTCTGTATTACCTATTGGCGTAAGTAAAAAATTGGCCGGTAGCTTAGTTGATTTAAACAAAGCGCGTACTTTGGGTCAACGCTTGCAAATTTTTTCAAAGCTGCGCTTAAAAGACTTAATGCCAGTACCGCCTGCAGTTGCAGAGTACTCAACAGGCCTTTCAATGGGTCAAACTGCTGAGCAAATGGCTAAAACACATAATATTAGCCGTGAAGACCAAGATGCATTAGCGCATCGTTCACATTCACTTGCTACCCAAGCATGGGCTGATGGCAAGTTAAAAGATGAAGTAATGACGGCACATTTACCGCCATACAAAAGCTTTATTGAAGAAGATAACAATATTCGTAAAAATTCGACAGTTGAAGGTTACGCAAAGCTTAAGCCTGTGTTTGACCGTCAACATGGTTCGGTTACAGCCGCAAATGCAACACCACTTACAGATGGTGCCGCTGCGGTATTGATGATGAACGAAAGTAAAGCACGCGCGCTTGGTTACGAAATTTTAGGTTACGTACGTAGTTTTGCGTTTTCTGCCATTGGTGTGGAGCAAGACATGTTAATGGGTCCTGCGCATTCAACACCTATCGCACTAGACAGAGCGGGTATTACCCTTGCTGATTTAGATTTAATTGAAATGCATGAGGCATTTGCATCGCAAGCCCTTGCGAACATGAAGATGTTTGCTTCAGACAAGTTTGCGCAAGAAAAGCTAGGTCGTAGCAAAGCAATTGGCGAAATTAACATGGATAAGTTTAACGTGAATGGCGGCTCGCTTGCATATGGTCACCCATTTGCAGCAACAGGTGCTCGCTTAATTACACAAAGCTTAAACGAGCTTAAACGTCGTGGTGGCGGTTTAGCATTAACAACAGCATGTGCTGCTGGTGGTTTAGGTGCAGCCTTTGTATTGGAGAGCGCGTAATGACAGATTCAGTATTTAATTTAGCGGTAGATGAAAATAAAATTGCCGTTGTAACGATTGACGTGCCGGGTGAAAAAATGAATACCCTGCGTGACTCGTTTGCAGACGATTTAAAAGCATTACTTACGCAAGCACAAGAACATGCTGTTAAGGGCATGGTTTTTATCAGCGGTAAAAGCGATAACTTTATTGCAGGCGCTGACGTAAAGATGCTTGATAGCGTAGAAAAACGTGAAGATGCACTTGCTATTAGCGAGCTGTGTCATCAAGCTTTTTTTGATATGAAAAAACTACCATACACTACAGTAAGTGCCATTCATGGCGCTGCGCTTGGTGGTGGTTTAGAGTTTGCATTAGCGTGTGATTACCGTGTTGGTACAGATAGCGATTTAACTAAAATTGGCCTACCTGAGGTTCAACTAGGTTTATTACCTGGAGGCGGTGGTACGCAGCGTTTAACTAAAATAGTGGGTATTCAAAAAGCACTTGAATGGATGCTTACTGGTAAGCAAATTCGTCCTAAGCAGGCAAAAAAAGCCGGTGTTTTAGATGATTGCGTACCGCAAAGCGTGCTTTTAAAAGTGGCAAAAGAGTTTGCTGCCAAGAAAAAGCCTCAAGCTAAAGAGCCAAAGCTCGATAAAGTAAGCAAGCTATTAGAGTCAAACCCATTTGGTCGTAACTTTATCTTTAAAAAAGCAAAAGAAAACGTACTGAAAAAAACGGGCGGCCATTACCCAGCGCCATTGGCTATTATAAAAGCAGTACGAGCGAGCGTTGAGCTTGATGAGCTTAAAGCATATAAAACCGAAGCAGAAGGGTTTGCAACGCTTGTTATGAGTGAGCAATCTAAAGCGCTTCGTGGTTTATTTTTTGCAACCACCGAAATGAAAAAAGAGTGGCGCAACGATGACGCGCCAGCAGTGACTAAAACTGCCGTGTTAGGTGGCGGGCTGATGGGCGCTGGTATTGCCCATGTAAGTGCTGTAAAAGCGAAAGTGCCTGTTCGTATTAAAGATGTCGCAGAGCAAGGCATTAGCAATGCGATGAACTACACCTACAAAATTCTTGATAAGCGCCTTAAGCGCCGCATTATGTCTAAAGCAGATATGCAGTTAACAATGAACCGTATCACCGGTACAACTGACTACAGTGGCTTTAAACACATTGATTTAGTTATTGAAGCGGTATTTGAAGACTTAGCACTTAAGCAAGGTATGGTTGCAGACGTAGAACAGCAATGCCAAGAGAATACAATTTTTGCGAGTAATACGTCATCGTTGCCTATTTCTCAGATTGCGGCAAATGCTACACGTCCTGAAAACGTAATTGGCTTGCATTATTTCTCTCCAGTAGAAAAAATGCCACTGGTTGAAATTATTCCGCACGAAGGTACGTCTCAAGAGACAATCGCACGTGTTGTTAATTTTGCCCGTAAGCAGGGTAAAACGCCAATTGTTGTTAAAGACATGGCAGGTTTTTACGTAAACCGCATACTTGCACCTTACTTAAATGAAGCGGCTAACTTAATGCTTGCTGGTGAGCCAATTGAAAAAATTGATGCAGCCCTTGTAGAGTTTGGTTTTCCAGTAGGTCCGCTTGCATTACTTGACGAAGTAGGTATTGATATTGGCTCTAAGATCGCACCTATTCTTGAAAAAGAATTGGGAGAGCGCTTTAAAGGACCTGATGCCTTTTCACGTATGATTGATTCAAAACGCCTTGGCCGTAAAACGGGTCGTGGTTTTTATGATTACGAGAAAAAAGGCAAAAAAGTTGACGAGTCAGTGTACGAGTTGCTGGGTGTAACGCCTAATTCACGTTTAAACAAAAGTGAAATTGCTCAGCGTTGTGTAGCGCAAATGCTTAATGAAGCTGCGCGTTGTTTAGATGAGGGCATTATTGCAAGCCCACGTGATGGTGATATTGGCGCTATTTTTGGTATTGGCTTCCCGCCATTCCTCGGTGGTCCATTTAGCTACATGGATAAACTCGGTACGAGCAAAGTAAGTTCGGATATGTCTACGCTTGCTAATAGCAACGCTATATTTGCACCCTGTGAGTCATTAGTATCAATGGCTGAGTCAGGTGAAACGTTTTATGGCGAAAAGCCAACACAAAACGAAACCGTTGCTGAAGTAGTAAAGCTAGAAACATCAGAGCAAGAAGCAGACGTTGTGCCTGAAGAGCAATCAGACGTTGCTAAAGATGACACTAAATAACGTTTAACACGTATTAAAAAACCGCATTTTAGATGCGGTTTTTTTGTGTCCTAACTAGGCTAAGTAACAGGCTTATAAGTAAGCTTAATCAGCATTTAAATGTTGCGCTATCATGCTACGGTCTTTTTCAGGCATGTTTTCCACGACTAAATTAAACGAATTATCAATCATGCGTTCAATTTCACCTTGGGGGATTGAACCGTCTAAAATAACCGTATTCCATAAACGCTTATTCATGTGGTAGCCGGGGATAACCGCGGGGAAAATATCGCGTAACGAAAGTGCCTCATCGGGATCGCACTTTAAATTAAGCCACCAAATTACTTCACCGTTTTCGTTTGTTTCACCATCGTTACCAACAGCAAGCGTGGCGAACATTTTATGATTCACTTTATAGACATCAACCTCTTGAGCAAATGGTTTTGTAACCAACACAAGCGGCTTTTTGATTAAATACTCATGTACTTTTATTTGATCCATGATCCATTCCTTGAAGTCATACTAGGTAGATACACCATAGCAGTTTTTTAATGAATTGATTATATGTATTTTAGTATAAATATAGATTTTACAAGTCAATACAAGGTATAAGCCGTTTTAGCTCACTTTATTGTTGAACAAAGTTCAGTTCGTGGTATGTTTCTGGCAATTAAAAAAATAATAGGATTTACACATGCCAAAGGCGAGTGAAGTAAAAAAAGGCACAGCTATTGAGTTTAATGGTCGTGTATTAGTAGTAAAAGATATTGTGCGCTCTGTTCCTCAAGGCCGTGCTGGTGGAAGCTTATACCGTATGCGTTTATACGATGTAGTAACCGGTGGAAAGGTTGATGAAACGTTTAAAGACAGCGATATGCTAACGCTTGCTGACTTAATTCGTCGTGAGGCTATGCTGTCGTACATAGATGGCGACGAATACGTGTTTATGGATAGCGAAGACTACACGCCATATAACTTGAATAAAGATGCTATTAGTGAAGAAATTTTGTTCATCAATGAAGAAACTCAAGGGGTGCACGTTATTGTCATTGATGGAGCGCCAGTAGGGCTCGATTTACCTTCAAGCGTTGAGCTTGTTGTTGAAGAAACTGATCCATCTATTAAGGGCGCTTCAGCCAGTGCTCGTTCAAAACCAGCACGCATGTCTACTGGTTTGAATATATCTGTTCCTGAGCATATTTCAACGGGCGATCGCATTCGTATCAATACGGTTGAAAACAAATTTATGGGGCGTGCTGAAAAGTAGCGCTCATCAAATTATTAATTAAAAAGCTGCGGTTTAGCTAGGGTCTGTTGATCCTTCAAGGTTAAATTTGCAGCTGTCTGTTTGGTATGTAGGTAAGGCAGAGCCTATGTAGTGTGGTTATACCCATCAACTGGCGATAACGTCGCGTTAATACTAAACAGCTGCAGCCCAAAGGGTTCTTCCTAAGGGCTATTAACTCTTTGTTACTCAGTTTTTACTTAATCTACTAGGTTACAAACCTCGCGCCGCGATTAAATAGCCGCTGATTTGAACAAAATTTAATCCCAAAGATCAACAGACCTAAATACGCTGCCTTTTTGTTAAAGGTGTATTGCTTTAAATTTAATCGAAGAAACGCTAAACTGCGCGCCAATTTATTTAGATAAGGTATGTGGTTTTGTGGTTTGTTTTACTTAGCAGTTTGTTTATCCCGCTTATGTACTTAGACACAATACAAAAAGGCATGCCTGTAAAGCGCTGGCTTTTACTCAGTGCGCTGCTTGGCCCATTGGCTTGGTTTTTATTTAACGTGCATTACAGGCGAGCTTGGGTGAGATATGTCGGTGTTAATACCTGCATGTGGCGCGCTTAGCTTATAGACGCCACATTACTTTTTTTAGAGCTAATTAAGCTTGGCGTTGCTTTACTTTGTTGTTGTTTTAAAAACTCAGTAAATTCGTCTTTAGATAACGGTTTTGAGTAATAATAACCTTGTACCGTTTCGCAATTAAGCGTTTTTAAAATGTCTATTTGATGTGCTTGTTCTACGCCTTCGGCAACGACATGTAAGTCAAGGTTGTGAGCAATCGTGACGATTGAATCGACCATATTTCGGCCGCGCTCGTTTTTCATATCATCAATAAACGCTTTGTCTACTTTTAATGTATTTAGCGGAAACTGTTTTAAATAAGCCAAAGAAGAATACCCAGTACCAAAGTCGTCCATGGCTAAATGAATACCTCGGGCGCTTAAAGAGCGCATAATATTAATGGCTTCGTTAGGATCATCCATTACAGTGCCTTCAGTGATCTCTAATTCTAAAAAGTACGATGGCAAAGCATTTTTTTGCAAAATAATATCAATACGCGACGTTAAGTCGGGGAGGCTAAATTGTTTAGCAGACAAGTTAACAGCAACGCGCCCATTAAACAGCCCATCGTCCAGCCATTTTTTTACATCGCGACAGGCTTTGTTTAAAACAACTTCACCAATATCTATTATTTGACCTGTTTCTTCAGCAATAGGGATAAATACGCCCGGACTTATTATTCCTTTTTTAGGAGTAATAAAACGGACTAACGCTTCCATGCCTGTCAACTTGCCCGTGCGTATATTCATTTTTGGTTGATAGTAGACTTCAAAGTGATCTTCTTTCAAACCAAAGCGCATTAGGTTTTCAATTTGTAAGCGTTTAACTGCTTGGCGGTTCATGGTGTCGTTAAAAAACAGGTAGCTGTTACCTTTCTTTTTAGCATGATACATTGCGGTATCTGCATTTTTAAGTAGTACCTCGGGTGTGTTTCCATCTTCAGGAAACAACACAATACCGACACTTGAGGTAATAGCCAGCTCGTGCCCTGCCATTTTAAATGGGGTGGAAATAGCCGCTAAAAACTGTTTTGCAGTGCGAGTGATTACATGAAGGTCGTTCGTATTTGACATTACAAGCGCAAATTCATCGCCTCCTAAACGATAAAATACATCGTTTTCGCGGGTGAGTTTATTTAATCGCATAGCAAGCTTTGCCAGTAAACTATCACCTAGTTGATGACCTAATGAGTCGTTTATTTTTTTAAAGTTATCTAAATCAAAAACAAGTAATGCATGGTGAGCGTCTTGCTGAACCAGTTTATGTAAGTTAGTAAAAAATAAATTACGGTTAGGCAGGCTTGTGGTGCGATCTCGATTTGATAAATTATGCAGCTGCGACTCTGCTTTTTTTCGCTCTGTTAAATCGGAATAAACAACCACGTAGTTAGTAATTTGGTTTTGCTCGTTTTTAATTTCATCAATTGATATTTCTATTGGCAGCAATACACGCTCATTATTGCGCAGTTTAATTTCTTGCTGAATATGCTCAGTTTGGCGCACTACATCGATAATGTTTTCAACGTAACTTGTATCGTATCCAGGCAAATTAAAATCTTTATTTAGGTATTGTTCGCGCATACCACCAAATAACGTTAAAAAACTGGGATTTATATCGACTAATTTAAAGTTCTTATCGTAAATTGCCAGCGCATCAGTAAACGACTCAACACATTTAGCAAACAGATTTAATCGTTCTTCGGTTGATTTTAACTGTGAAATATCGCGAACAGTGCCTGTCATTCTGAGCGGGGCTAGATTTGCATCTTTTTCGATAACCTTGCCGCGGTCAAGCACCCAATGCCACTTGCCAAATGTATCTTTGACCCGGTATGTGGCTTCAAAAAAAACGCTTTGCTCTGCAAAATGTTTTTTTAGTAGATGCTCAACATGAGGAATATCTTGTGGGTGTATAAGTCCTTTATTTGGTGGGAAACCCATAATAGTGGGGGAGTTCATCATGTATTTATCGTTAATACGAATAACTTCGCCTGTTTTTATATTCCAATCCCACAAGGTGTCACCACTGCCTTCAACGGTACTTTTTAAACGTTTTTCAGAGAGGCGAAGTTGGCGACGAGAGCGCCTAAGCTTGTATATAACAAATAATAGGTATGGCAAAGCGAGCGCAATAATAGCGCTCGACAATAACAGCAGAGTGTTTGAATTGTATTTAAATGAAGACTCAAAGGCGTAAGTATCAAACGAGTAAGCAAGTAATACAGCGAATAGGTTTAGTTTTATTGTTTTTATTATCATTTTTTATTACTACTAATTTACTAATGACAATTTAAAACAAGCACATTCAAGAGTCAAAGAGAATGCGAGTAAACCGCTGTTTTTTGAGATTTATTAACTTTAGCCTTACTTAAAAGCTCGTATCTTGGCCTATCTTCATCA
This sequence comes from Pseudoalteromonas sp. BSi20480, assembly GCF_000241365.1. Taxonomy (NCBI): domain Bacteria; kingdom Pseudomonadati; phylum Pseudomonadota; class Gammaproteobacteria; order Alteromonadales; family Pseudoalteromonadaceae; genus Pseudoalteromonas; species Pseudoalteromonas sp. BSi20480. Next base: position 25,386 of record NZ_BADX01000019.1, read on the forward strand.
AAAAGTACCAGAGCATAATCTTTAATTTCTTGTAGAGTCAGCATGTTCAGTGCACAAAGCAATCGTTTTTGCATATCAAAATTATGATCTCTATTACCTATAGCAAGCCATAATCGTTGTGAGCGCAAACGTAAGTTTTTATCTTTTTCTGCAATATGCGTTTTTAGACCATGTTTTTGTTGCTGCCAGCTATGCTCGTCTAGCTCATTGATATTACTTAAATATTGATTCACAAAGTGAGTATGGCGATGCAGCAAGGTTTTTGAGTCAAATTTAGGGGACTGTATATAAAAAGCAATGCCTGCCCGGGTGTTAAAAGGCGCGTAACCCGCACCAACCAAATAGCCTAATTGTTGTGTTGTGCGCAACTCGTTAAAGTAGTCTTGGTTCATTAAATGATTTAACGCCATCATTTTAACTTTTTCGTTCACGTCATTGGTTTGTGCCTGGTAATACACAACCATGGCATGATCGTTACACGGTAACTCAATTTCATAACGTGTTGCTTTTTTTATTTCAAATAAAGGGCGTCTTAAATCGTCGATAGTTGTGGCATTCTGCAAATGTGCAGCCACCTTTTTTTGAAATTCTAAAGCATGATTTTCTTGCCAGTTGCCATGTAAAAAAGATTCCACATGTAACGCCTTAAAAAAGTCTTGTCTAAATTCATTAAATTGCTGGAAGCTTGTTGCTTTTAAAGCGTCTGCTAAATCGTTAGGCTGTGGATTCCAAGGCATTAGTTTTGCACCTAAAATACTAAACAACTCACTAACAGGTTTGTTTTGGTTGCTGTTACGCCAATGCCTAACAAGTTGTTTTTTATACTCGGCAAAGCGCTTTGCACATATATCTACATTAAATAACGCATCTAAGAGTTCATCGACGAGTTCTAATTGGCTCGATGATAACCCTGCAGTATGTAGTGTAAGTCCCCCTTGGTGGGAGGTTAAATGATAACTTAAACCAGCCAGTTCTGCTGGGTAAAACTGTTCGCCAACACTATCCATAAATAAATCGGTAAATAAGCGTGTTAGCGCCATGTGCTTTACGTCTTTTACCGCAAAGTCAGAGTCCATAGCTAAATAAAAATGACCTTTCGCTACTCTAAATGTGCTGTCTTGTTTAAACCAAAAATCAAACCCCGGTTCTTTTACTAAAAGTGTGGGTTGCTCTTGGGGCTTTTCTATTTCGAAAAGCTCAACCTCTTTAGTGAGATATGGGTTTGCAGTGGGTAGGTACATATCTTTAAGTGGTTTATTGATATCACTAAGGGCATCAAGCCAACTAGGTGATACTTTTTCTACTTTATAGGGTGTGTTGTACCACGCAGTTTTATGCTCGGGTTCTACGTCAGGGTGAATGAGTACAATACGCATATTGTTAGGTTTTAACCATTGCATCGCCATTTCGTGCGTTGCTTTATTAAAGCCTTCCATTAGGTAGTCACCTTGTACATAGTTGCATTCGTCATAATGCTGCATATTGATGCTCAAACTACTTACCCAATCAATAAGTCGTGATTTTTCTTGGTTATCAAACGCAATTTGTAAAAGATTTTTTTTGTCTTGATATAAGCGGGGCAGCTTTTCTGTGTTGGCATTAATTAAACATATGTACTCAAAAAGCATTTCGATAATATCTTCAAAATATTCTATACCCTCATCGGTAAGCGCCATGCTGACATTAAAATCTTTAAAGTTACTGCCGTTAATACCCCCTCCCGCCGAAAGGGCATTTATCCAACCTTGCTCTTTTAAAATAGAATACAGTGAGCCTTGTCCTTCATAACCGAGTAAATGTGCAATAAAACTGACGGTTTTATGTCGGTAAAAGTCATCAATATTAGGCATTGCAAAACTAACGATTAGTTTTTGCATGTGTTTGTGTGGCTCTATATGTAAAATTTTCCCTAGGTCTTGTTTTCGATAAAGTGGCTCGCTGATCTCAGGTTTTACAGATGCTTTATTTCCTAAAATTTGGCTAAAGTGAGCTTTTACCCAGGTTTGAAGAGTGTCTAGCTTTTCGTTTGCACATACAACTAATGTCATCCATTGTGCTTGGTAATGCTCATTAAAAAAGTCACAAAGTTCGTCGCTAATGCAGCGTTCTCTGTCTGCGAGTGTTTGCAGGTTACCAACAGAAAACTTAGCGAAAGGATGTGCAGGGTTAACCGTTTCTTTATGGGCCTGATAAATGCGACGGGCATCGTCCTTAATTTTTAATTTAAATTCTGCATCTATAGCATTACGTTCTTTTTCTGTTTCATTAGCACTTAACAGTGGGGCAATAAAAAAGCGGCTAAATTGTAATAATGCGTGTTCAAACTCTTGATTGTTTATATCAAAAAAGTAGCAGCTGTGTTCTGTACCTGTCCATGCATTTGTGTTTCCGCCTGATTGCGAAACAAAATTATTAAAGCTTCCAGAGTCTGGAAATTGGTCTGTGCCTAAAAAAAAGCATGTGCTCTAAAAAGTGAGCAAGACCTTGCCTATCAGCAGGATCGTCAAAGTGGCCCGCATTTACAGCCATTGATGCTGCAGCCTTTGTTGAATCTTTATCTTGCACAAGCAATACTTTTAGACCATTGTCCAGTGTAAGGGCGCGGTATGCTCTATTATCATTGCGGCTGATATTCAAATGGTGCTCCTGAAACTAAACGTTTACTTGATAACAACAGAGGATAACTTCAGGGCAGCAAGGGTGTGCTAAAAGATTTACCTGAATGTCGTGAAAGAACTATTTTAGAAAAAATAAGTTTATGTTGTTAATATAGCTGACAAGTGAGCAAACTGGCTACTGTTTATATTCTTTAATCGGTTGATTTTTTATGAAAACAATCTTAATAATGCGCCACGGCGAAGCTGCACCTATGCAGGCCGATGATGCGGCAAGAAATTTAACCCAAGTGGGTCATTTAGAAGCAAAAAAAATGGGGCAGTGGCTTGCCAATACGCAAAAACCGGATGCATTGTTAGTTAGCCCTTACATACGAGCTCAACAAACAGCAAACGGGGTCGCTGAAAGCATCACGTTTAAATATAGCGAAACGTGTGCCGATATTACCCCGGAAGGCAAACCGCATGTTGCAGCTGATTACCTTGAAACACTCATCCAAATGCACCCCGAGTGTAATAGCTGGTTAATTGTAGCGCATATGCCAATAGTGAGCTATTTGGTTGATCAACTTTGCCCAGGAAACATGCCTATATTTAATACAGGCGCTGTGGCTGTCATTCATTACAATGAAAATACGAATCGTAGCGAATATATAAATATAAACGCTCCTGCCGATTTATAAATTAAGAGACTAATATGACCATTGAACGTCTTCAAACCGGTGCGCGAATGAGCCGCATTGTAAAGCACAACGGCACTGTGTATTTGTGTGGACAGGTATGCGCTGATGCTGAAAGGGAATTAAAGAGCAAACGCAAACCATGCTCGATAAAGTAGAAGCATTGCTAGATGAGGCAGGTAGCTCAAAAAAGCATATGTTAAGCGCAACAATTTATGTAAAAAGTATGGAGTATTTTGCCGATATGAATGCTGTGTGGGATGCATGGGTACCAGAAGGTTATGCACCGGCACGCGCTTGTGTAGAAGCCAAAATGGCGCGCGATGCGCTATTGGTCGAAATTTCGGTAGTGGCAGCGCTAAAGGACTAATTTTGTATGAACAAAGCGCGGGTGGTACTCATAACCGGCTCTAGCCGAGGTATAGGGGCAGCCACCGCTGTTTATTTTGCGCGCCACGGATATGATGTATGTATTAACTATAAGACCCATTTAACTTAAGCAGAATACGTTGCCGATAGAGTATGAAGTTATGGTGTACGAGCCGAACCAGTTAGGGCCGATGTATCTCAAGAGATCGATGTTAACGATTTATTTTCACGTATAGATAAAGTATTTGGTCGGCTCGACGTGCTTGTAAATAATGCCGGTGTGCTTAAGCCTCAAATGCCCCTGCTAAACATGGACGCAAAGCGAATTAACGAATTACTCACTACAAACATTACCAGTACATTTATATGTAGCCGAGAAGCCATAAAGCGTATGTTACCCGGTAGCAGTATTATTAATGTGTCATCGGTAGCGGCTAAAACAGGTTCACCTAATGAATACATTGATTATGCAGCGACAAAGGGCGCTATTGATACATTAACCATGGGTCTCGCTAAAGAGGTTGCTTGTAAAGGCGTGCGCGTTAATTGTGTTAGGCCTGGCCTTATTTACACTGATATGCACACAGATGGTGGTGAAGAGGGGCAGGGTAGAACGGCTTAAAAGTAACCTTCCTCTGCGTAGGGGTGGGCAACCTGAAGAAGTGGCTGCTGCAATATACTTTTTAGCCTCACATTCTGCTTCATTTACTACAGGCACTTTTATTGATGTAGCTGGTGGCTTATAAATTAAAGTAAAACCGCTAACCAAAACGTTAAACTCACTACACTTAAAATAGTAGATAGCACCACCGCTCCTGCAAGCGTTGCTTCATGTTGTTTAATTTGACTCGCTATTAAATAGGCGTTTACGCCAACAGGTGAGGCACTTAATAAAACTAGTACGGTTAGTATTTGCGGGTCGAGCTTAAATATATATGACCCAATAAATAGTACGCCTGCCGGCAATATAATAATTTTTAAAATCGAGGCAATTAAAGCAGGTTGCCAGTTTGCTGCTATTTTATAAAACGCTAGGTTTGCGCCCAATACAAATAGCGCACAGGCTATTGCAGGGGTTGCTAATAATGCCAAACTGTCCGTTAAGTTTTTAAATAATACAATGCCCGAAACGTTAATGATTAAGCCGCAACCAATACTTAAAACAATAGGGTTAAGCACCATGCTTTTGCCAAACTGTGACCACGAGAACGAACTGCTATTGCCCTTTGCCCCAATTAAATAGGTCAGTGCAAATAATAAAGTGCTGTGGAAGGTGATGATCATAAAAGCAATGGCTATTTTCTCTTTGCCCAGCGATGCAATAATGATAGGAATACCTACCAACACCATGTTTGAGTAACTAGCCGCAAGGCCAAATACGCCGTGTTTTTGGTAATTTTTACTATTATTTTTATTCAAATAAAATCGGTCGACTAAAATACCTAATCCAAAAATACACAACACCGGGATATAAAAACTTAAAAATGCAGAAAGACTAATGCTTTGCTTTAAGTCTATTTGCGACATATTCAATAATAAAAAAGCCGGCAAACTTATGTAAAAAGTAAATTTACTCAGCCCTGTAATGTGCAGTTTGTTAAAAAACGAAAGCCGGCAACAGCCATAACCCAATGCGACAATGAATATAAGTGGAAAAATAATAGAAACAATATGCACGTAATTACTTCCTAGTAATATGTTGGGTTAGCGTCTAAATTCATCGCTTTGTGGTAAGTTTATCAAAATAAGTACCGCGCCTTTACCACCGTATTCAAGTGGCGCTTGATGCATTGCAATTACGTCTGGGTGCTGAACTAGGTACTGAGGAATTTTATGTTTAAGTATGCCACCACCAATTCCGTGCACAACACACGCACAATAATAATGCTGTTTTTTACATTCGTGAATGAGTCCTGCTAATTCATCTTTAGCAATTTCTTTGTTTAAGCCATGCAAATCAAGCGTTAAATCAGGTGCAAAGTCGCCTCGTCGCAATTGCTTAGGTAAATAAGTGTCGTGCCCTTCTTTTACATAATGGACAGTACCGTGGGTGTCTATATCGGGAATATATTCATCTGAAAAATAAAATTCAGATTGAGCCTGCTTTTTTTGCTGGGCAAATTGCTTTGCTTGTGACACCTTAGGCTTTGTATCAAAACGATGAGTATCTTGTTTAAATACTTTAGCGCCTGTGATCGTTTGGCGAAATAAGTCTATGTCGTCATTGCTTAGGGACGATGGTGATGGAGAGTCTTTTTTCATAACAATTACCTAAACAAAAAACGTAAAAACGCAGCGCAAAAGGCGGTACAATACTTAAATGAGAGGCAATTGTAATTTGCTAAGCCAATATAGGCAATGCAATCGTCTTAAAGACTCAAAACAGTCAGTAAGCTAATACAGGTAAAAATATATGAGCGATTTACAAATTGAAGAAGCAACACTCGAAGAAGCTGTTGCAGAACTGTCAACTTTACATGACTGGTTACGTTGGACTACAAGCCAATTTGCAAGTAGTAGTATATTTTTTGGACACGGAACAGATAACGCGTGGGATGAAGCTGTGAGCTTGCTTTTACCAGCGCTTAGCTTACCCGTTGATGCACCAAAAGAATTAATGCATGCGCGTTTAACAAGTACAGAAAAAAACCGACTAGCGAGTCTTATTGCTGAGCGTATAAACGACTGCACTCCAGTTCCTTATTTAACTAACATTGCATGGTTTGCAGGTATGCCGTTTTACGTAGATGAACGTGTACTAATTCCTCGTTCACCATTTGCAGAACTTATTAGCAATCGTTTTACGCCTTGGCTTGTTGAGCCAAACTCGGTAAATCGTATTTTAGATTTATGTACAGGGTCAGGTTGTATAGCCATCGCACTTGCACAAGCATTTGAGCAAGCGCAAGTAGATGCTGTTGATATTTCGTATGAAGCGCTTGAAGTAACTGATATCAACATTAATGACTACATGTTAAGTGATCGAGTACTGCCTATCCAATCAGATGTATTTAGTGGCGTAGAAGGCCAAAAGTACGACTTAATTGTGGCTAATCCACCGTATGTGGATGCTGAAGACATGGCAGACTTACCGCGCGAATTTCACCATGAGCCAGAGCTAGGCCTTGCATCAGGGCACGATGGTCTTGATGTAACGCGTACTATTTTAAGCGAAGCCAGCAATCATCTAACCGATAACGGTTTGTTATTTGTAGAAGTGGGGAACTCTATGGTACATATGGATGCTTTATATCCAAATGCGCCATTTGAATGGATTGAGTTTGAGCAAGGTGGTTTAGGCGTATTTGTTATTAGCAAAAAACAGCTAGATGAGTATTTTTCAAAATAACACGATTTGCTTTAGGTTAATATGAGCTAACTTAAACGTAATTGAATACATGGCTGGGCATATTAGCCCAGCTAATGGTCGTCATTAGGAATGAGGAAAGTTAATGGCAGGTAATAGCATTGGACAGTTATTTAAAGTGTCCACTTTTGGAGAGAGTCATGGCGTTGCTTTAGGCGGCGTTGTTGACGGTACTCCCGCAGGTCTTGAATTAACAGAGGCCGACTTACAAATAGATTTAGATCGCCGCAAACCAGGCCAAAGCCGATATACCACGCAGCGCCGCGAGAGCGATCAAATAAAAATATTAGCAGGCGTTTTTGAAGGTAAAACAACGGGTACAAGTATTGGTTTATTAATCGAAAATACCGATCAACGTTCACAAGATTACGGCAAAATTAAAGACGTGTTTCGCCCAGGCCATGGTGATTACAGCTATTGGCACAAATATGGCCTTCGTGATTATCGCGGAGGTGGCCGTTCGTCTGCACGTGAAACCGCAATACGCGTAGCAGCTGGCGCTATTGCTAAAAAATATCTAAAGCAATTTCATGGTATTGAAGTAAAAGCATGTTTAAGCCAACTAGGTCCTATTAAAGCAGAAAGTTACGATTGGGATGAAGTTGAAAACAACTTGTTCTTTTTTCCTGATGTAAGCAAGCTAGAAGCGCTCGATGAATACATGCGTGACCTAAAAAAACAAGGTGACTCAGTTGGCGCTAAAGTAAAAGTGGTGGCTAGCAACGTACCGGTAGGATTAGGCGAGCCTGTATTTGATAGGTTAGATGCTGAAATTGCGCATTCACTAATGAGTATTAATGCCGTTAAAGGTGTCGAAATTGGTGATGGCTTTGACGTTGTTGAACAAAAAGGCTCAGAGCATCGTGATGAACTAACACCTGAGGGTTTTACATCTAACCATGCTGGTGGTGTGCTTGCAGGTATCTCTACAGGGCAAGACATAGTAGCGTCTATTGCGTTAAAACCGACGTCAAGTATTACTATCCCTGGTAAGAGCATTAATACAAGCAACGAAGCGGTTGAGATGATCACCAAAGGTCGTCACGATCCGTGTGTGGGCATTCGAGCAATACCTATTGCTGAGGCTATGATGGCTATTACATTAATGGACCATTTACTGCGCCAGCGCGGGCAAAACCCGCATGTAAACCACGAACACGGGCCTATTAACGGCTCTGTATAATGGTTTAAATTTAGTCACTATAAAAGCGCGTTTTTCGCGCTTTTTGTTTATGTAAAATAGTTAATGTAGTTTAAGGCGCAGTTCAACTTTACCGTTATATAATTTTCCACAGAGGTAAATTATGCAGAATTCAATTCAAACACACAGTAAATATGCTAAACAAAAAGCAACCCTTGCGCGCCTTGCGCGTTTTAGCCAATTAACCGACAGTAGTATTCGTTTTCCTTTCACAAACTTTAGGTTTGGTATTGAGGCGGTGATTGGTTTTGTGCCCGTTGTAGGGGATGTGATAGGGCTTATTTTATCTAGTTACGTATTATTTGAGGCTCAAAAGTTAGGTATTAGCTGGCATGTTAAACTGCGGATAATTATTAATATGCTGATAGATTTTTTTGTCGGATCTATTCCTATTTTTGGCGATATATTTGATGCGTTTTTTAAAGCTAATACCCGAAATACACACATACTTAAAAAGCATATTACAAAGCAACTAAATAAAAACAGTAACGGGTAATTTTTAGTATTTATTTTGCGGTTAAATAATGTACAGTTGGAGAGTTCATTTTTAACAAGGAATAGGTAATGGAACTATTTATTGGCAATAAAAACTACTCAAGCTGGTCTTTGCGCGCATGGTATTTAATGAGTAAATTTGAATTGGAGTTTGATGAAATTCAGCTTGTACTCGATACCCCAGACTTTTACAGCGAGTTAAAAAAACATTTTACAGTTCAAAAGGTACCCGCATTAATTGATGGTGATTTACACGTTTGGGACTCACTTGCTATTTGTGAATACATTAACGATGCGTACCTTTCGCAAGTTGCCTGGCCTAAATACGTAACGCAGCGTGCAACTGCACGAGCTTTAAGCGCTGAAATGCACTCAGGCTTTATGGCTCTTCGAAGTGAAATGCCAATGAATATAAGGGCAAAGCGAAAAATTACACTTTCAGATGATGCTAAAAAAGACATCGCCCGCATCGACGACATATTTGCTAAACAGCAAGAAATTTACCCAAACCAGTGGATGTTTGGCGATTTTAGTATTGTTGATGCTATGTATGCCCCCATTGTACTGCGATTGAAAACTTATCAGGTAACCCTGTCTAAAGCCGCTAATAGTTATTGCCAACATGTATTAGCATGCCCTGTATTACAAAGCTGGATAACTCAAGCACTGCAAGAAACCGATATTGTTGATGCAGATGAAGCCGGGGTTGATGTAAAAATATAGGTCAATAAGCGACTTTTACTTTAGCTATAAAAGCCCGTACAATTCGTCTCGTTTTTAGTGCGCCAAAAGGCGCTTTAACCGAGACGAATTAGTCGTATTATATGCATCAAATCGCTGATCTTATTTCTATTTTCGAAAACACATTTTACCAAAGCCATAATACAAGGCTGATCAAAGGTGATTGTGAGCCCGTGTACCTTCCCGCAACACAAGACATTCCTTATCATCAAATTGTGTTTGCACATGGTTTTTATGCCAGTGCCTTACATGAAATAGCCCATTGGCTGGTTGCGGGCATTGATCGTCGACAACAAGAAGATTACGGCTATTGGTATTGCCCCGATGGCCGCGATAAACACCAGCAGGCTGAGTTCGAAAGTGTAGAAGTCAAGCCACAAGCCATTGAATGGCTATTAAGCACCGCAGCGGGTTTTTCCTTTAATGTATCGGTAGATAATTTAAATGGTGAGCAAACGTGTCGTTTTGATTTTCAAAAGCGGGTGCACCAGCGCGTACTTACGTTGATTGAAAGTGGTTTTAATGCACGAACTCAATCATTATTAATCGCGCTTACTCGTTTTTATCACACACCATGGCCAATGACTGCAAATCAGTTTGATTGGCAACACCCTCAGGAGTTTTGTGATGCAGTTTAAATTAGGTTTAATTATAAACCCTGTAGCAGGATTAGGCGGAAGTGTCGCCCTCAAGGGAAGCGATGGGGCGCAAACCGCAGCAAAAGCGATTGAGCTAGGTGCACAACCTAAAGCAAATAGCCGTACTAAAGCCGCACTAGAAATACTGTTACCGTATAAAGAGCAGCTTGTTATTTATACCGTTAATGGCGAAATGGGCGAACAAACAGCAAAAGCTTTAGGTTTTAATGTTGAAGTTGTATACAACACAGACGCAGTAACAACGCCAGATGATACCGAGAGTGCCGCACAGGTGTTAAAAAATGCCGATGTAGATTTAGTTCTATTTGCAGGTGGCGATGGCACCGCACGTAATATTTGCCATGCCATTGAAGATACTGTCCCAGTGCTTGGCATTCCTGCCGGATGTAAAATCCACTCTGGCGTATATGCCATTACACCAAAAGCTGCAGGGCGAGTTGTTGAAATGCTCGTAAAAGGCGAATTAGTGACGTTAGCTGATGCCGATGTGATGGATATTGACGAAGACGCATTTAGGAAGGGTACAGTAAAAGCTAAACGCTTTGGCGAAATGCAAATACCCAGTGAAGTACGTTATGTGCAAGCTGTAAAAAATGGCGGTAAAGAAACAGACGAATTAGTACTTTCAGATATAGCTGCTTACGTTGTGAGCGAAATGGACGAAGACACACTTTACATTATGGGAAGTGGTTCAACAGTCGAAGCTATAATGGAAGAAATGGGCCTTGAAAATACTTTGTTGGGTGTTGATTTAATAAAAGATCAAACACTTGTAGGCCAAGACCTAACAGCCGCCGACTTACTTGAACTTACCCATAAGAAAAATACCAAACTTGTGATCACTTTAATTGGTGGGCAGGGTCATATTTTTGGTCGCGGAAATCAGCAGCTAAGCCCTGCGCTTATCCGCGCTATTGGCAAAGAGAATATTATTGTTGTTGCAACAAAAACTAAGCTACAGGCTTTGAATAACCGCCCGTTAATTTGCGATACAGGCGACAACGAACTAGACGACGAATTAACAGGTTACATAAAAGTAACCACCGGATTTAACGACCATATTATGTATGCAGTAGGGCACCAATACCAAGATGAAACGGGTGCTATACAAAATCAGGAGATAAACAAGTGACCTTAGTAAACTATATTGACGCGGCTCAACAGTATTATGATGATTTAGTTATCAAAGCAACGGATGACGAATTATTTGCAGGCGGCTACTTACGCGGTCATTTTGATCTTGCTGTAGGCTATGCTGAAGTTGAGCAACTTACTATCAGTATTGATCAGTTAAACGAAACAGTAGAGCAAAGTCTTGTAAAAGCGTACCGTAACGGAGAACTTAACGAAGAAGACAAGGCACTAGTTGTTCGCTTATGGGAGGAAGTTAAAGCGCTCGCTTAGTAACCAAATGAAACAAAAAAAGCACGAT
>NZ_BADX01000018.1:0-2918 GCF_000241365.1 Pseudoalteromonas sp. BSi20480
GAAGCCTGTTTATGGATATCAAGTATATTTGTGGCTATGGCAACTTTATTATCATTGAAGCTGCCAAAAAACCAAAGTAAAGAGAAAGCTAATTAATCAAAGTCACATTTGAAAAAACGTTAACTACGTATTTCAATAGAGATATGTGAGAGCTGAGGTAAGAAACTTTTTAAAATAATTTCATATTCTTCTGACTTTAGAGGTTCACCTGATGTCACTTTAAGAATTGCAGCCTGGTGACCTGTCGCTATTTTCCATACATGAATATCGTTGATCACAGTGTTCTTTTTGCTTAATGCATCTGAAATCTTATCGAGAGTTGGCTTTTTCACAGACTTATCTAAAAGAACTTCACTGGATTCCTTAACTAAGCCATAAGACCAACGGAAAATGACTATTGCCCCAACAATCCCCATTAATGGGTCCATCCATAATAAGCCAATATATTTTCCTACTAATAAAGCAACAATGGCTAATAAAGAGGTTAGCGTGTCGGCCAGTACGTGAAAGTAGGCTGCTTTCATATTATGGTCGTGATCATGATGGTGGTGGGGTTCTCCATGGTGATGATGATCATCATGTAGGATAAAAACAGAGGCGACATTGACGACTAAACCTATAATCGCAACAACAATTGCTTCATTAAAATGAATTGATTGTGGTTCTATTAATCGTTGAACAGATTCTATTATCATCATCAATGCAACAATTGCTAAGGCAATAGCACTGGCAAAGCCACCTAAAGAGTTTACCTTGCCTGTTCCAAAGCTAAAGTCCTTATTGTTCGCATGCTTTTTAGCGTAAGAGTATGCAAAAATAGCAATGAGAAATGCCGCAGAGTGAGTTCCCATATGCCATCCATCAGCAAGCAGGGCCATAGAGCCTGACCAAGTTCCAGCGGTAATTTCAAGTACCATAATGACGGTTGTTAACCAAAAAACGAGCTTTACTTTGTTTTCATGGAGCTTACTGTCAATACCAAAATTATGAGAATGTTCCCACTGAATACGACTATCGTTTTTCATTAAATATCCTAAAATATTGCTTCATGCTGTTTATGAATAGCATCTATTTACACTTTGAAATATACTATACCCTAGTATACTACTTATCAAGTAAAGGAAATTTATGTCACATACAATCGCAGGGAAAAAAAAGCTCCTCAGTCGTGTTAGACGAATAAAAGGTCAATCACTCGCTTTAGAAACTGCTTTAGAAGGAGAGCCTAATTGTATGGCTGTTTTACAACAGGTAGCTGCGATTAAAGGTGCGGTTAATGGGCTGATGAAGGAAGTATTAGAAGGTCATTTGAGGGAACATTTAGGTGCAGAGGATATGACAAAAGAGGAACGATTAGAGGAGGTAGAAGATGTTATTTCCATTCTTAAAAGCTACTTAAAATAGAACTCTTAATGAAACAAATCGAAAAACCGATTGCCTCTCGGTTTTTTGTGTGGCACTATCCTATTACTTAAAAAATGGCGATTGAAATTTATGTTACTCGGTGAATTAGAAAAACAAGTTTTAGAATATCTATGGAAAAATCAACCTGCTGATGCCAAGCAGGTGCATAGCTATTTTGAAAAAGACCGAGGCGGATCTCTAAATACCATTCAAAGTACGCTAGAACGCTTGTTTAAAAAAGATTTGTTAAGTAGGGTAAAAAACGGCCACGCTTATCAATACTTTCCAAAAGTTGCAAGGCAAGAGCTGATAGGTCAGTTGATTAAAAGTATTACTCATGATTTTGTTACTGAAGATGAAAATAGTGTTGTTGCTGCTTTCTCTTCTATTTCATCAGATCTAGATGAAAAGCAGCTAGATAAATTGGAAGCAATGATTGAACAACAACGTCAAAAAATACAGAAGAATTCTGAAAAATGATTTATGGCCAATGGGCATTAGTATTTAATTTGCTCACGGTGGGGGTTTTAGCCTTTATCGTGGCTAACATATTTGTCTCAATTACTTTTTGGTTAGTCAAAAGTAAGTTGCAACACTATGCGGTATCAACTCGTAAATCATTATTATGGTTATTAGTGCTTGCTCCGTGGCTGATATCTTTATGTGCCACACTCTTTTTTAGTCCACTATTTCAAAACGGTTCAATATTTGTTTGGTTGACAGACCTTGCTCATTGGCACCATCCTGATATTTTCTATTTTATGAGCTGGCATAGTGCTAGTTTACTTATTTTTACCAGTTTTACTCTGTATATTTTTATACGAAAAATAACTCTTCTTTATCGTAATCATCATCAAATTAATTTGTTACGTGTATTAGGGATTGAAAATAGTAAGCAAGTCTATTTCATTGAATCATCTATACCTACAGCATTCACTGGTGGTGTGTTTAGGCCATCATGCTTTATATCTACGAGTCTTGTCGAGCAAACAACTGCTGATGACATAAAAATAATTATTCAGCATGAGTTAGCTCATGTTCATTATTTTGATCCATTAAAGAAATGGCTTTTCTCATTTTTCTCAGCTTATTTCGCTAATAATGTTAAACAGTTATTGATTTCCATGATGTCGCTATCTATGGAGCAAGCCGCTGATTCTTTTTATGCCGAAAATCAGCAACAATCACATAACGTTGCAAGTACCTTAGTAAAGTTTACTAAATTGGCTGCGAGCTACTCTATTCATCCACAATATAATAGTGAATTATTTGTTCATTTCTGTCGTCATTCTATTGAACAAAGAGTGCTTCATTTGCTTAGTGATAAACAGTTCAGACCATTTCCCACGGGAGGTGTTGTGATTGCAATACCCCTCTTAGTTCTAATTTCAACAACGTCTGTAGATAGCCTACATCACGTTATTGAAACGCTTTTTACTCATTAACCGCTAATTAAAATCTTACTCTAAGGTACTGATAATGAATCTTTATTTTAATATATGCTCTTACAAAAA
>NZ_BADX01000017.1:0-11803 GCF_000241365.1 Pseudoalteromonas sp. BSi20480
ATTTGGTAAGGTGTATAACGCTCCTTTGTACATTAACTTTACACAAAAGCAGCGAGACGATGCACGCCTTGCGCTAGGCGGGTTTAACTCAAACCTTATAAACCAACACTACAATAGTGAATTTGTGCTTGCTGCTGATCTGCCTTTTTATAGTGCAACTGCCGAGCGTTACCAAGGGTATGGCGGCGGAGTTGCATATAAAGAAGGTATGCCGTGGCTGTATTACACTCAACATCAATTAGATGGTAGCGTTTACGCACAAAGTTACGGTTTAAAATATCAAGGTGACTTTAGCTTTGGCATGGGACCTGCGGGTGTCAATGATTTAACATTTAATGTGGGTGTGTCGCGTGTTGAGGGCAGTAGCTTTGACGATGAAATGCGTGCATGGCTGAGCTTTTACTATTCGCTTTAAATAAATTTATTGAGTTAATCTGAACTGTGGGTAGTAAATCGATTAACCACAGTTCAATTCACCCTAATCTTTATATTGCAGCGACAACAATTTGGCTTGATATACGTTTAACTTTTTATCGTCTCGCTCATACTCAATTGCTTTTTCAATTAGCCTCTTTGTGTGCTGTTTTTTACCTTGCTGGTAGCGAATTTTAGCAAGCTCTAGGTATAGCTCAGAAATATAGGGAGCTTTAACGATAGCGAGTTCTAAGTGGTCTTTTGCTCGATTAATAAAACCGGTTTGTAAATCGTTTTTTGCTAGAGCAAGCAGTTCATAAGGATCTCTTTCTTTGTAATTTAATTGGCTGGTTAGTTGCTCTACAAGTACAGTTTTACCAAGTTGTTTAGCTAATAGTTGATAGTTATTAACTAAATTGACGCTCGATAAATTATTGTTTATTGCTGTTTCGTAAATTACTTCTGCGTTTTTTAAATCTCCCACACGGCGATGTAACATACCCGCCATGTTAAAAAGCTCAGCATCATTCGGGGTAAATTTATTGGCTTGTAAAATAAAAGAATAAGCAGCGTTAAGATTTTCTTCAGCAAATGCTTTAGCTGCTAAGTTGCCATAAAACTTCGCAACTAAGTCGTTGTAGCTGGCGCTGCCAGAATAAAAACTACCGCGTGTAGGAAAATAATCAATCAGGGTACCTGGGCGAAAAACTTGAATAACGTTCTCTTTTTTCTCAACTTTTGGTGCATATACCATGGTTCTGAAATGATTAGCTACATAGACCATTCCACTTTCTTTTGCGTACACAGGTTCACTAGTAACTTCTTGAAAGCTGGTTTCTAGCCCCAGCGCATTTGCATAACTTTGTGTAAGAACCGCTAAACTAATACAGTTGCCGTGTGCGCGAGTCAGAGTTTGCGAAGAAGTTAATGTGTCACCATGATAACTAAAATCGCTAAGTTGGTTTTCTAAATAGTTGTAAATAATACGATCGGTTCTAACACCGTTTAGTTGCTGCTGGTCGGCATAAGCTAAAAAGCGTTTTTTTTCGGCGTTTGGCAATTCAAAAATATTCAACTCGGTGGGAGTATCTATTTGTTTAAAGCGGGTGTGATTAATAAGCGCAGTAAGCTGGGGTTGCTCAACTGTAGGCGTTGTTGGAGTGCTTTTACATGCACTTAGAAATACCAAAAATAATGTAACTAATACTATAGATTTCATAAGCCACCTCAATGTGATTTTTAACATTACATTGAGGTGACTTTTTAATCAAGCGGTTATTGTTCGTTGTTTATTATGACGATTTTTTTGCGATTGTTTTTTACGTTTGCGGCGTGTGAACCATAAATAAAAGCCAGTAGCGCTTAGCCATAGTGGGCTTAGACCTATAAAACTCCACAGTATTTTACTTATTAGGCCAGCAAAATAACCAAAATGAAGCTTACGAAAGCTGTCTAGCACTTTCCAGCCAAGACCTACTTGGCGTATATCCCAATTGGCAATATGCTCACCAGTGATTTTGTTATACGAAACGGTATTAGCGTATTCACTTGCCAGTGGGTTATTAGAATTTACTTCACCAAATACAGTAATGTTGTCATCAGGCTCTAATGGCATAACCAAGTAAGTGCTGTTGAACGTGGCTATTTGTTGCTTGCTGTCATCTAAAATATCTTGGAAGGAAACATTTTTGCTATACAGGTTTTTGGTTAGGGAATGATGTTCTTCTTCAGCGTGTTCAAGTACTTCGTGATACCAAACGGCACCATTAAAATAACCACCGGTTATAGCTAAAACAATTAAAATAGGTGAGCCAATAACACCAGTCATTTTATGAATATCACTTAATACGATTTGTAATGTTGCGCGCCAACGCACGGTAAACAGGCGTTGCCAAAATTTTCTGTAAATAATGAGACCGGTTATTCCGAGCACCAATAAAAATAAAGCAAAAAAGAACCCCAAAACGGTGCCTGTTTGGCCTGGTAAGCTTTTTAAATCATTGAGTAAAAAGGTGTAATGGAGTTCTAAAAACCAATCTGTAAAATAATGGCTCGTTCCCACGGGAGTTGACAAAATATCACCAGTATATTGATTTAAATGAAATTTATACCAAATTTGCGACTCGCGCTCGATTAAGTAAACCCGATCAGCAGTATCGTCGTTAAAAATTTCCCAGCTACCAATGACATACTCAGGGTAAGCGTTCTGAGTGATGGAAATTAACTCATCCATATTCAAACGTTCAGGTTGAGTGCTAATCACAAAATGACTTTCGGGCATAAGTAAGCCATCTATCTCGCTTTTAAATACAAGCACACTGCCAGTAATACTTATTACAATTAATGGAATAATTGCAATGAGAGCAATCCAGCTATGAATTTTGAAAAGTGTTTTTCTCATGGGTTATCGTTATCTAATTCACTTATATACAAATGATATCAATTGTTATTTGTATTTAACAGTGGTTGAGTAAGTATTCGGGAAATTAATAAACTGTGCACATTACATAACATATTTTGTAAATATAAGTTTCCAGTTCCTTGAAAGGGTTTTTGCTGTTTAGTTGAGTTAAATTAACTTCACTCTACAATGCCGCGCTCACAGTAAAAGCCTTTTAAAACAGATGTTTAATAAATGTTTTTATTAAGTAATTAAAGTAACCGTTATGTAACAGCGAGGTTGTTTTGGCGCACTATTTGCCTATTTTGTCTTCATTTATTTTACTTTTTAGCTTTTTACCATTGCTAAATAAAATTAGAAAAAACAGAAGTGTTTCTGGTTTATCTTTGCTGATGATGACATTTGGAGTCGCACAGAGTCTCTATTTCATAACGTATAACATTTATTTTGAGCGATACTTTATTGCTTTACCTTTTTTTGTAACAGGCGTATTAAGCGGCTTGATATTGTACTTTTTTGCCCGTTACAACGCCGCAAAGCAAGAACGGCTTCAGTTAGTGCTTATGCTTGGCTTTTCGCTTATGCCGTTTTCGCTGTTATTAAGTCCAAACTTTGATACCGCATGGGTGCTCAACGCACTTACTTATGTAGGATTGGTGATGAGCTCAGTGCGCGTAATGCCACAAACCTACAAAACGCTGCGCACAGGTGATGTAAGTAACTTAAGTGCTCGTTATTTTAGTTTGCAGTTCATAGCGGGCATTTGTGGCTTAGTTGTTGAGTTAACAAATACCACACCAAGTACTTCACACTTACTTATGTTTATCATGTTGTTGCTGACTAATGCCGTGCAGTTTGGTTGTATGCAATATTATAAAATGCGACCAGTAATGGCTTAATTATAAAAAAGTGTAGTGTTTAATTAAGTTAATTGTGGCATTTTTAACTTATGAAAAATAACCCAGTGCAAACTAATGCAATTAACTATTCACCAAATTGATGCGTTTACACACGCTTTATTTAAAGGCAATTATGCAGCTGTTATCCCACTTGAGTCGTGGTTGGATGATGACCTAATGCTAAACATAGGCGCTGAAAACAACGTATCTGAAACTGCGTTTACCTGTAGGCAAACCGATGGGCGTTTTGCTATTCGTTGGTTTTCACCTTTAATGGAAATAGACTTTTGTGGCCATGCTACTTTGGCTGCTGCGTATGTATTATGTGAAGAACATAATGTATCGCAAATTCGCTTTATCGCTGATGCAGTGGGTGAGCTGATTGTTAATAAAAACAATGATGGCAGCTTCGCCATGACATTCCCTAAACAAGCACCACAAGAGGTTAAAAACCCGCCACAGGCTCTGTTAAATGGCTTGTCTATACAACCTATTAAGGTACTTAAAAATCGTCAAGCTTACTTTGCTGTTTATGAATCGGCTAAGCAAGTAAAGAGCTTAAATACCGACTCGGCACTCTTAAAAACGCTAGCGCCACACGATGTAGTTGCCACTGCGCCTAGTGATGAATACGATTTTGTTTCTCGTTATTTTTGGCCTGCCAGCGGTGGCGATGAAGATTATGTCACGGGCTCTATTCATACAGGGCTTGCTCCATATTGGGCAAAACTGTTAGAGAAGACACAATTAACTGCCTATCAGGCATCTAGCCGAGGTGGTCATATACAGTGCGATGTTGGGGAGTCAACGGTAACTTTAACAGGCCATGCTGTTAGGTATTTAAAAGGCAGAATTTACCTTTAATGGTGATAGGAATTAAGTTTATAAAAAAGGCCACAATCAATGTGGCCTTTTTTTGTTACAACTATTTACGCTTCGAGTGCTTTTGCAATTAAGCGATCAATATACTTTTTATGGGCTTTGGCTGCAGTATCTGCGCCCCATGACAGGCTTGTATCCGCTATTTCGGTTAACTGATAAAGCGCGGCTGTTTTAGCGAGGTTATCGAACTTGCTTGGTTTGCCTAAACCCGCAATAGCGATCAGTTGGTTTACATATTCAATTTGTAAATTGTGACTGATTGAGCTGGCCTCTGCGTCTTTTACAAAAATACTCGCCGTTAAATCCCCCATAAATTGATTTAAGCTATATTCGTTTCCGTATAAAGCGGTATCTGAAATACGCAGTAAAACCGCTGGGTGCAGCAGCTGTGCAAGCACAGACTTTTGCATGCCTAAAATCATTTTGTGAGGTTTAGGGTCTTCATTTTTACCATAGTGATTAAACCCGCGGCGCTGTTGCTGCATGAAGTTATAAAGCGGTTGCATGCTTTGTAACACATCAGGTGCAAACACGTACTCGGCTAGAATTTCCATGGCTTGAGTTTGTTTTTCAAGCGGCACCGGGGTGAAAGGCTTGTCGGCGTTTGTATCACCTACAACGGCGCGCTCTACATAAACCCCACCAATTTGGCGAGATACAATACCCGCCTGCGATCTGTACTGACCAAATAAGCTATTAGCTGAGGTAACAAGTTGCTGGTAAGAGTCGCCTTCAACAGTGGCTTTATCTTTAAGCTCAGTAAACAGTTTATTAATAAGTGCCATGCGGTCTGCACCATACGCCGCTGGGTTTGATGACAAATCGCCAATCATTACGCGGGGATCGATATGACGGCCCGGCGCGCGCATATCGTCTGCATCGTTACCAAACGCTAAAGCATGCTCACTAGAACGCGCAAGAATTTTACTAAGACGAGCTTGCTCGGCAGATTCATCAGCCAGCGCTACGCTGTATCCGTAGTTAATAGCCCAGTCGTCGTATGGGCCTGGTTTAGTTTGAAAAATATCACCTTGCTGCATGCCAATCGGCGCAATGTTAGCCGGTGCATAATCCATTACTGAGCCTGTTACGATACCTTGGGTTTTACTCTTATCGTGCACTTCTTTCTCATTCCACAAAATAGATGATTTCATGTTGTGGTTAAGGCCCAGTGTATGACCTACTTCATGCAGAATAAGCTGTGTTAACCCTTGGCGTATCATTTCGTTTTCTTCAATGCTATCGCCAGCAGCTAAGCCTTTTGCAAGCATAAGGTTTTGTTGAATTTCATGACCTAATGAGCAGTTTAATTCACCAGTATGTGTACTATTGCTGTGGCTCATCGCGCCTTGTGTATAAAGGGTGTCGTAAATCCAGCGATTTTTCATAAATACAAACTCAAGCATAATGTCTGAGCCCAGTATTTCGCCTGTTAGCGGGTTGGCAAGTGCAGGCCCGTAGCCACCAAATGGTGGTTTAGGCGATGAGGTCCAACGCAGTACGTTGTAATTAATGTCGCCTGCATCCCAGTCGGCATCATCAGGTTGTATTTTTACTTCTAAAGCATTTTTAAAGCCTGCTTTTTCAAAAGAGCTGTTCCATGCAAGTACAGCGTCTTTAATTGTGTCACGCCACTCTATTGGCGTGGTGTTTTCTATCCACCATGTAATTGGTTTTACAGGCTCTGAAAGTGCAGCGCTTGGGTCTTTCTTTTGTAAATCCCAGCGCTTAATAACATCTTCGTAAGGCGTCCAATCAGTTGACGTCATTTGATCAAACTGGTTTGTGAAATAACCAATGCGCGCATCGTCTAAACGAGGTTGGTAGTTGTTTTGTGGGAGTGCTACAAATGAATGCTGAACCTTCACAGAAACACTACGCGGGTCACTTACTGCGCCAGAGCCACGAACGGTTGGACTTGCATTGGTAAATACGTAATCTACGACAACGTCTAAATTATTAGGGTAAGGACGCTGTTTAATAATGCGCGATTTTTTGCTGTCTAGCTTGCCTAGTTTAAAACGTTTTTTCGCATTTTTATCTGCGGGATTTATAGTAGGAGATACTTTATGAAGTGCTTCACTTAAAAATAACTTATTGACGTTAAAGGCAATTTTACCGTCTTCTTCTTTTTCTATTTTAATACTCGCAAGCACAGCTTCACTAATGTTTGCATTGCTGGCTTTTGAAATGGCACTGTTTTCGTCAAATTTATAACGAGGTGTTTTACTTATAATATCGATACGGTCGAAGTACTTTCTAAACTCAATGAGTTTGGTTTCACGGTAAGATCCACGAAAGTGTCCAGCATCAGTCACCCCATCAACTGTATGAGCAAAATAAACGAAAGGAGTATCAAGCTGCGATTCGTTAATGACCATTAAATGCTTACCCGTTTTTTCGTCCTGATAAAGGTTAAATATACCGGCAAATTCGGTTTGACCTTTGATCATTTCACTTAATGTTTTTGGTTTTTTTTCGTCTTTTTTGTCATTGGCAAAAGCATGGCCGCTTAGAGCAATACTGAGCGCAAGAGTTAGGGTGGTTAGTTTCATAATGTCATCTTTTCGTTTGTTAATTTATTTTTACTGTACGTAATTTCAATTTGTTTCGTACAACAAATCGATGAAATAATACCTTTTTTATTTAATGTATTGATTTTAAATAGTAAAAGTTTGTAACAAAATATAATTTTATGGCTATATAATCTAATTTATAATTAAGTAATTAATTACGAGAAGTATAATTAATGCACATTTGTAACAGTTGCTTACAAATGTCACGTAATTGTTTAATTAAGCTCTGTTATTATGGCGTTAATAGAAATTTGGGGTAATTAGGATATGCAAACAAATTCACTTAGATGGGTTTTTCCATTTGTTGCGCTTGCTATAGGAGTTGTTGGTTTTAAAGCAATAAACGCTCTTGCAAATGAACAAGAAAAAAAAGCGTTAGTTGATACGCGACCTACTGTTCAAGTTGAGCCGGTTTCGGCTAACGACCATCAGGTTGTAATTAACAGCTATGGAGAAGTAAAGCCGCTGGAAAATACACAACTGTCTGCACAGGTATCGGGAGAGGTACTGAGTTGGAATCCGAGCTTTGTTGCCGGTGGGGTTGTAGCACGTGGTGAAACCTTATTTTCGATTGAAAAAGATAACTACGAAGCTGCAGTGCTCGTGGCTGAAGCTGAACTTGCTCGTGCCCAAGCGGGTTTAATTGAAGAACAAGCGCAAGCAAAAGTAGCTGAAGACGAAGCAAAACGCTTTCCAAGTAAAGCGCGTACTGATTTATTTTTACGCAAGCCTCAAGTACTTAGTGCGCAAGCAAATGTTAAATCAGCGCAAGCAGCATTAAAACGTGCGCAGCGAGATTTAGAAAACTGTGATGTTAAAGCACCTTACGATGCACTTATTGTGAGCCGTAATGTAGGTGTGGGCCAATACGTGACAATGGGCTCGCAAGTCGCTGAGCTAAACAATATAGAAACTGCTGAAGTAATTATTCCTATTGCAGGCTTTGATAGTGTGTTTTTGCCTGAGCGTATTAAAGGGATTACCGCAACAGTTATTCAAAAAGGCCTTAATAGCTTTACTCGTGAAGGCGTTATTGACCGCGATTTAGGTATTGTAGATAACGCAACACGTATGAGCAGTTTAGTGGTGCGAATTGAAGACCCATATGGCCTTAAAAATAAGCAGCCAGCAATTAAATTTGGCAGTTACGTACAGGTTAATTTTGCTGGTACAACATTAAATAATATCTACCGTTTACCTCAAGCGCTTGTTAACAACCAAACCGTTTGGGTGGTTGGTGAAAATCAAACCCTTGAACCAAGAAAGGTAACGGTAATACGAGAAGAAGGCGAGTACTTCTATATTAGTAGTGGCCTAAAAGCTGATGATAAGCTGGTGGTTACGTTACCAGAATACCCTCAAAAGGGAATGGAAGTTAAAATAGCAGGTGCCCAACCGGCACCTGAAAGCTCTGATGTGAGCACCTCAAACACGCAACAGCTTTAAGGTGTAATAACAATGAGTGAATCAACACAAACAAAACAAACAGGGTTAATAGCTTGTTTTGCTAATAACTCGGTTGCTGCAAACTTAATGATGTTGTTTATTATCGTAATGGGTTTTTTAAGCTACAAAACGATTCAGCGACAAATGTTTCCTAATATAGAAATTAATTATATTAACGTAAACGCTAATTACCCAGGCGCCTCTCCTCAGGAAATTGAAGAAAGTATTCTTATAAAAATTGAAGAATCACTTAAAGATATTACCGAAATAAAAAAAGGCGTGTATCGCGCATTTAGAAACGGCGGCTCTGCAAGGCTTGAAATTCATACAGACGCAGAACTCACCGATGTGCTTGATAAAGTAAAATTGCGTGTTGACGGTATTGCTACTTTTCCAGCCGGCATGGAACCGGTCACCATAAGTCAGATTGAATTTAGACAAGATGTAATAGGTATGACACTGGTTGCAGACTTGCCTTTATTTGAGCTTAAGCCGATAGCAAATAATATTGAAGATGAATTGCTGCAATTATCTAATGTATCGCTTGTGGTCAATGATGTACCGCTTGATGAAATAGCGATTGAAATCGACCCAGATACATTACGCCAGTACAACTTAACAATTTCAGATGTTATGAATGCCGTGCGTCGTTACTCAGCTAACTTTTCGGCAGGTCAGTTAAAAACTGATGCGGGCGTTATATCAGTTCGTGTTGAAAACCAATTTTATTCAGGCGAAGAATTTAGACAAATTCCGGTAAAAATTGGCGAGTATGGTGCCAAAGTTTTACTGCAAGATATTGCCACAATTAAAGATCAATTTACTGAAGGTGAACGTTATTTTAAGTTTAATGGTGAAAATGCCGTTTATTTATCAGTAAAAGCAACGCAATCACAAAATATTATTCCGGTAGCTGAATCGGTTAAAGCGTATATTGATAAAAAGAATAAAGAGCTCCCACCGGGTGTGCGTATAGAGCCTTTAATGGATATGACGTACTACCTAAATGCTCGCTTAGATATGATGAAATTAAACCTTCTTCAAGGTGCGATTTTAGTCGCAATTATGTTGTCGTTATTCTTACGCTTTAAGTTGGCATTGTGGGTAATGATAGGTTTACCAGTGTGCTTTTTAGGCGCGATGATGGTGATGCCACTATTTGGTATTAGCATAAATATCGTTTCGTTATTTGCGTTTATCATGGTGCTAGGGATTGTGGTGGATGACGCCATAGTTATAGGCGAAGCCGCATACAGTGAGGTTGAAAAAAGTGGCGGCGGTGTCGATAACGTTGTACGAGGTGCAAAGCGTGTAGCGACCCCAGCGACATTTGGTGTACTTACTACCATTGCTGTATTTGCGCCGTTTACGCTTTCGAGCGGCCCTGAAAGTGCCTTTTTTTACGGTATTGCTGTTGTTGTAATGCTATGTTTGGTATTTAGCTTAATTGAATCGAAGCTCATATTACCTGCGCATATTGCACATACACATTTTACTCCTATTAAAAAAGGTGGCTGGCGAGATAGATTTAATACCCGCTTTTTTGGTTTTGTAAACGGCCCATATAAACGTTTTGTTTCTAAGTGTGTTGAATGGCGTTGGACTGTTTTATTTAGTTTTATTGCTTTATTAGTCGTGACTTTTGCATTAATTGCTTCAAATCAGGTGCGCACTATTCCTTCACCTAAAGTACCGCATGATTTCCCACAAATTAATATTGAAATGAATGACAACGTATCCGACATTCAAACTATTAATGCTATTCGTGAAATAGAAGCGATGGTGCTTGAGGTAGATAAAGAAACAGAGCGTCAAACAGGTCAAAAAATTATCCGCGATTTACTCGTGTTTAACCAAGGCCGCACAGAGGCGCAATTATTAGCCCCATTAGTTGATGAAGACTTACGTCCTTACGATGCGTTTGAATTATCGCGCCGTTGGCGTGAAGCCATGCCTAATATTGCAGGTGTTAAATCGTTAACTATTCAAGACGACGTCGGCGGCGGTGGCGGCAACGGTGGTGGCGAGTTTGGTTACCTTCTATTTGGGTCTGATATCGATACATTAAACGAAGCAGGGCGCCGTTTTATTCAATTGCTCCAACAGCAAGAAGGCTTGTTTGATATAAGTTCAACCATAGATCCAGCCAGTAAAGAAGTGCAAATGAGTTTAAAACCCGTTGCATTTGATTTGGGGTTAGATCTTGCCAGCATTGCCAATCAAGTTGGCGCTAGCTTTTATGGTGGCGAAGCACAGCGCGTAATTAGAAATGGTGAAGAAGTCCGTGTAATGGTTCGTTACCCTAAACTTACACGCGAAGCATTTTCATCACTTAAACATACAGTGGTGACTACACCAACAGGGCGCGAAGTGTTATTGGGTGATGTGGTTGAGCTAACCGAAACTCCCGGTATTAGCTACATTCGCCGTGAAGGTGGATATCGAACTGTTTATGTGTACGGCAGTATTGATGAAGAGCAAATTGAGCCGGGCGAAGTGGTTAAACAGGTAAAAGAAAACCTATTACCACAGCTTAAAGAAGAATACCCAAGCGTTAAATCAGAACTTGGTGGTGCTATTGAGGAGCAACAGGCGCAAGCCAATGAGCAAATGTTGTTTTTTATTGGAGGCATGATACTAGTTTACATACTGCTTGCTGTACCACTAAAAAGCTATTCACAACCGCTTATTGTAATGTCGGTTATTCCGTTTAGCTTAACGGGGGCTATTTGGGGGCACTACTGGTTTGATTTGGATATGAGCTTAATGTCTGGCTTTGGTCTTATTGCTGCAGCGGGCGTTGTAATTAATGACTCCTTGGTTATGACCGACTATGTAAACCAGGTACGTAAGCAAGGCGTTAGCGTTAAAAATGCTGTAATTGAAGCCGGCTGTGCGCGTTTCAGAGCAATATTACTCACCTCAATCACTACGTTTGCTGGTGTGTTGCCTATTATGTTTGAAACTAGCCTACAGGCTAAGTTTGTAATTCCTATGGCAGTTGCGCTGGGATTTGCAGTTATGTTTGCAACCTTAATTACGCTTATTCTTGTACCTTGTTTGTACATTATATTAGGTGATATTGGGGCCTTATTTAAAAACACTTACAGACGTATTTTTAAACGAAGAAGTGTAGAAGTGTCTGTTGATAGCTGATTTTTGCTAAAACAATAAAAAAAGGACTG
>NZ_BADX01000016.1:0-12525 GCF_000241365.1 Pseudoalteromonas sp. BSi20480
TTTTTTATTGCCTTTAATTTAGGTAAGTTATGCAGCCTTCGGTGTTATTAATTGTGAAAATTAATAAGCAGAGTGAATAACACACATAATTTGAGAAATTAATGCAGCAAACACACACTTCTTGGAAATCTCACGTAGGCGCACTAGGCCCTGGTATTTTAATGGCAACCGCAGCAATTGGTGGGTCTCACTTAGTTGCATCTACTCAGGCTGGCGCGCTATTTGGCTGGCAACTATTTTGGTTAATACTGGCTGTTAACGTATTAAAATATCCGTTTTTTCGCTTTGGTATGGAATACACCTTAGCCACTAAAAACAGTTTAGTAGAAGGCTATAAAAACAAAGGCCCGGTGTATTTTTATAGTTTTATTGGCTTGAACATATTGGCAGCAGTTGTTAATACCGCAGGCGTATTACTACTTACCGCCAGCTTACTGCATTACGCACTGCCTGTAGTGATAGAGGTAACCCTGCTATGTTGGATATTGCTCGGTGTTTGCTTAGCCATATTATTGTTAGGTCACTTTAAAGCGCTTGATAGCGTTGCTAAAGGCATTATGGGGCTCTTAACGCTCGCTACTGTTATTGCGCTAGTTATCGCATTTAGTAACGGCCCAATGGCGCCAGCTGACTATATTGGCCCGTCACCGTACGAACTTGCTATGCTCAGCTTTATGGTCGCGTTAATGGGCTGGATGCCAGCACCCATAGAAATATCGGCCCTCAGCTCGCTATGGCTCAAAGAAAAACAAACTCAGCAAACGGTCACTAAAAACCAAGGCTTGTTTGATTTTAACGTAGGCTATTGGCTAACAGCCTGCTTAGCATTGGTATTTTTTAGCTTAGGTGTGCTGGTGCAATATGGGCAAAGCAGTAATATAGAACTTGGCGGTGTTGCCTTTGCTAAACAGCTTATTGATATGTACGCACTGACTATTGGCGAGTGGGCAAGGCCGCTGGTATCAGCTATTGCTTTTTTATGTATGTTTGGCACTACACTTACCGTGCTTGACGGCTACGCACGTACACTTAACGAGTCACATAAATTGCTTGGTTTTGGGCAATCAAAACACAGCCTAAATATTTGGTTAATACTACAAGCACTTGCAGGTATGGCCGTTATTTTATTTTTAAATCGGCCCTGGGGCCAATGCTTACTTTTGCCATGACACTTGCTTTTGTCACTACTCCCGTTTTTGCATGGCTTAACTTTAGCCTTGTGCGATCAGAGCCCGCCATTAAGCACAGCGTATTACTGCGTAGCTTAACGTGGTTAGGCTTAGTGTATTTAGTTGGTTTTGCTGTTGCGTTTGTGGTGTGGAAGCTAGCAGCTTAAATTTCGCTATTTACTTAAGGGCTTTACTTAAGTGCATTAGTTAAAGCCCTAAAGCATTAAATTCAAGGGTTAAACGAGGCATAAATGGATATAAGAACAGGCGAGCTTTCAAACCCCCACGTTATAAAGTTACTACAAGCGCATCATAACGATATGCTAAAACACTCACCTGCTGAGAGCGTACATGCACTGGATGTAACTAAACTTACTCAGCCCGACATAACCTTTTATAGCTTATGGATTGATAATAACTTAGCGGGTGTTGGCGCATTAAAAGTGCTCAATGCCACGCATGGCGAAATTAAATCAATGCGCACCTCAAGTAACTATTTACGCCAAGGCATAGCCGCTAAGTTACTCACGCACATTATTGAGCAATCAACACGGCGAGGGTATAAAAAGTTAAGCCTAGAAACTGGAACAGCAAAAGCATTTTTACCTGCGCAAAAGCTTTACACTCAATTTGGTTTTAAAGAGTGCGAGCCGTTCGGTGATTATGAGCTAGATCCGTATAGCTTGTTTATGAGTAAAGTGCTTTAAAGTGAGTAGGGGATATTATGGTTTATAACGTTGAACTGAAAGCTCCAGCACGGGATGAATTTGCTAATTTACGTACACAAGTAAAGTGGCAAAACCCTGACGATAAAACATTAAAAGCAAGCATCGAAAACTCATTGTTTTGGGTCACTGTATACGACACGGATAAGTTGATAGGCACTGGCAGAGTGGTTGGTGATGGCGCAATGTATTTTTATATTCAAGATATAATTGTTGCGCCAAGCTATCAAAAACAAGGCATTGGTCATTTAGTAATGACCCACATTGAAAACTACCTAAGCAGCACCAGCTCTAATGGCGCTACAATCGCTTTATTAAGTGCTCACGGTAAAGAAAACTTTTATACACAATATGGTTATGTAAAACGCGATGGCGATAGTTTAGGGTTTGGAATGTGTAAATTTATTAGCAAGTGATAATAAATATTGCTGAATTTTTTATATTTTCCATTAACTCTGTAAGTCGGGTTGTTTCTAGTTAATTCATCATTATCGTCGGATGGCGTGGCTTCGCCACTTATCCGACCTACGTCTAAAGGTAGGTTGGTTAAGCCAAAGGCGTCACCCAACAAAGTTATAGATTCACGGCTGAAGCTCCGCTGCTAGCGCTGAGCTGAGGTAAATTAATATCTAACTCAGCTCTTTTATCGCGTTACTTATTCCATCTAAACTCAGCGGGTACATTCTGTTATCCATCAGCTGCTTAATAAAATCAATTGATTGATAATACGGCCAGTGTTCAACCGGTTGTGGGTTGAGCCACGCTACTTTATCGAAATGGTTAGTTATGCGTGATAACCATGCACTGCCTGGCTCTTCGTTGTAGTGCTCTACCGAGCCGCCAGGGTAGGCTATTTCGTATGGGCCCATAGTGGCATCACCCACAAATATGACTTTGTAGTCGCTAGTAAATTTATTAATCAGCGTCATGGTGTCTATTACGTTTGAATGGCGGCGTTGGTTATCCTGCCAAACGTGTTCGTATAAACAGTTATGAAAGTAGTAAAACTCTAAATGCTTAAATTCACTGTGGGCGGCGCTAAATAGTTCTTCGCAGGTATGAATGTAGTCATCCATTGAACCGCCAATATCAAACAGCATTAATACTTTTACAGCATTGTGGCGCTCGGGTGCCATTTTTAAATCCAGCATGCCGCCTTGCTTGGCGGTTGCGCGAATGGTCTCGTTTAAATCCAGGGTGTCACTTGCGCCGGTGCGGGCAAATTTGCGCAGCTTTTTAAGGGCGAGTTTTATAGTGCGTGAGCCAATTTCGCGGTCTGAATCTAGGTTACGGTATTCGCGCTTGTCCCACACTTTTACCGCTTGGCGGTTGCGGTTGCCGTCTTGTCCTATACGCACGCCCTCAGGGTTATAACCATACGCGCCAAAAGGAGATGTACCACCGGTGCCTACCCATTTATTACCCCCTGCGTGGCGTTTTTGTTGCTCTTCTAAACGCTCTTTCAGGGTTTTCATGAGCTCGTCGAGCCCACCCATCGCTTTCAGTTGGGCTTTTTCTTCATCGCTTAGTTTTTTTCAAACTCTTTGCGAAGCCAATCTTCAGGTAAGTTGTGCTGTTGCTTTAAACTCTCGAGTAGGTCTAAGTCGGCAATACCGCTAAAGTAGTCGCTAAAGGCTTTATCAAACCTATCAAAATGGGTTTCGTCTTTTACCATTATGGTGCGGGCCAAATGGTAAAAGGCATCTACGTCGGCAAATATAACGCCTTTTTTTAAGGCGTTAATTAAATCGAGTAGTTCGCGCAGGCTTACCGGTAAACGGTATTCACGTAATTTGAAGAAAAACGCAATCAACATATTAACGGCGGCTCATAAACGCGAGTTTTTCGATGAGGCTTATGTCTTGCTCATTTTTAAGCAGTGCGCCAAACATCGGCATTAAGCCGCCTTTTTGGCTTTTGTCGTGCAATGTTTTAGCGTCTATATCCTCTGCCATTAAAAGCTTTAACCAATCCAGTAATTCGCTGGTGGAGGGCTTCTTTTTAAGGCCGTTGGCTTCACGTAAGTTAAAAAATACTTCTAATGCTTGGCGTACTAAATCTTGTTTAACGTTAGGGTAGTGCACATCAACAATTTGCTGCATTTCTTCGCTGCTTGGAAAGTCAATATAATGAAAAAAACAGCGGCGTAAAAAGGCATCAGGCAGCTCTTTTTCGTTATTTGAAGTGATGATCACAATAGGGCGCTCTTTTGCGATAATGCGCTCACCTGTTTCGTAAACGTGAAACTCCATTTTATCAAGCTCAAGCAGTAAATCGTTTGGAAACTCAATGTCGGCTTTGTCTATTTCGTCAATGAGTAAAACTGGGCGTTTGCCGTTAAGCTCGGCATAGGTAAATGCTTGCCACAGCTTACCTTTAACAATGTAGTTGCCAATATCATGCACGCGCTCATCACCTAGCTGGCTGTCACGCAAACGCGATACGGCATCGTATTCGTATAAACCTTGCTGTGCTTTGGTGGTCGATTTAATGTGCCACTGAATAAGCTCGGTGTTTAAACTTTTCGCAAGCTCTTCGGCCAGCATCGTTTTGCCTGTACCAGGTTCACCTTTAATAAGTAATGGTTTTTCAAGCTTAATAGCAGCATTTACAGCCTGTTTTAGCGAGCTGCTTGCGATGTAATTGTCAGTAGAATTAAATTGCACGGTGTACCCTTGTCTGGTCTGAGCAGTATTGAATGGGGTTATAATGCCACAGTTAATCTGCAGGTCCAAGGTAGGCAAAACGAGGTATAGTTTTGCCCTCTTTTTCAACGGTTTCTAAAAACATACTAAGTGGTCGTGCCCAAATACCGAACTCACCATATAAGGCTTGATATATCACCAATTGTTCGTCTGTTTCGCTATGTGTTGCCTGATATAAAACTTTGTACTGCGGGCCTTTGTAGTGTTGATATAAACCCAGTTTTAGTGCTGTAGTCATGCTTCAATCTCTTGTATAATTTGTGTTTGCACTTTTAATGCTAACTAATTTGCCAATATTATGAACTATATTTCGTTAGATGATTACAGAAAAGCGTGGGTTTTTCGCCATAAAGACATTCCGGTATCAAGTGATGACGCAGCTAAAATAAAACCAATGAGCGACGAACGCGCAGCTGTGCTTTGGAGCACAATGGTAAGCCGGGAGTTTGACCACCCCGACTTTTTTGATGACAGTATGTGGTGCGGCCAAGATAAAAGCTTTAGTGATGAAGTTAACTGGGAAGCAGCTTGGGAAAATGGCGATGCTTTACCACCTCAAGAAATTTTAGAGTTTTTAGGGTGGGAAGCAAATACCACGGTATATTTTTGTATGGCGCGCGATAATGTTATTGAAACAACGTTTGACGTATTTAAACGTAATTGGCAAAACTTTATGTTTTTAGCCGATGGCAGTTTACTAGTTGGTAAAAAGCGCAACAGTGTTGTGCAATTTTTAGAGTCGGGTAAAGCTAAGTTAGGTGAAAAACCAAGCGCTTAATTTATTATGTGTGCTTAAAAACTATTCAGTACTATGTTATAAAACAGTTATCTGAATGTTTTTGAGTAAAGCAATTGGTCGCGAAAAATCAGTCACTTGGTGAACAGCAGCAAGTTGAAATTTGGCAAACTGATGCGCAAAAGGCGCTTTATGCGCAGTTGTGCAATGCATTTTATCAGCGAGAAGTTCAGCGGCTAGTCGCCGAACCTAATGCCGATAAGCTGCGTAGGCAGTTAAAAAGTTTGCCTTATTACATTGAACGAGCTGCATCGCTTGTAGTAAACGGGCATTCGCCTTTTACGCTTGATGCACAAAATGGCTCGTGGCTCGAAAAACAAAAAGCAACGCCGCCCGATGTAAATAAACAAGCCAATGAACTTTTTTTCAAGCGCATGCCAAAGTGGGACTAATTGTTCCGGTGATAGTAAACCAGTATGACAAATTACACCTTAGGATAGACAGTATTGATCAGGTGTCAGAAAACAAGTTGCATTGCAACGAGCTAGGGTGGTTTGATTTTTTAGGTAACGGCCTAGAGCAGCAATATGCACAACTTTTAAAGCCAAGTAAGTTGAGTTTAGCTGCAGCGTGCTGTGGGCATCAGTGGCAGTTTTCAAAGCGTTGCACACCACGTGTATTATCATTACGTGAAATGCTACTGGCAGGGAATATTAATTGGCGCAATATAAAACGCCCATTAGCTTAGTTAAGTTAAAACTTTTAAATTATTAAATAAGGAGTGTTAAATGCGTGTTTTTCAAGTGTGCTTACTGTGCTTAGCACTGTTTGTTCAATACAGGTTATGGTTTGGTCAAAATGGTGTGCAAGATTACTCGCGCTTAAAAGGGGCGGTGGCAACCCACCAAGACACTAACGAAAAGTTGATAAAACGTAATAAAGTGCTCAAAGCCGACATAGAAGATTTAAAGCTTGGTCTTGAGGGCATTGAAGAACGTGCCCGAAACGAATTAGGAATGATTAAGCCGGACGAAACATTTATTCGTGTTTTACCGGGCAACCAATATGAGAAATAAACAAACTATCGTTGCGATTGTACCCGCAGCAGGTGTAGGCAGCAGAATGCAGCACAATGCACCTAAACAATATATACAGTTAGCGGGTAAAACAATTTTAGAACATACCCTAACTAAATTATCTCAATTACCACAACTGCAAACTATTGTTGTTGCTCTTAGCGATACAGACCCATACTTTAGTGAACTACCATTAACCGATGCGCGCATTGTTCGTTCAAGTGGTGGCAAAGAACGTGCTGATTCAGTACTTAATAGTTTGTTATTTTTAGCACCCAATCCCCCTGATTGGGTATTAGTGCACGATGCAGCGCGCCCATTGGTTGACCTAGCAGACATTGAGCGCCTTATCAGTGAGTGCCTTAGTACAAATGAAGGCGGAATTTTAGCCACTAAAGTAAAAGACACCATCAAACGCGGCGATACACACTCAAAGCAAACTGTCCCCCGAGACGACCTGTGGCAAGCGCTTACCCCTCAATTTTTTAAGTACAGTGACCTTAAAAATGCGCTGCAAAATGCGCTACAAAGTGGGGTGCCTATTACCGACGAAGCCAGTGCAATTGAGTGGGTAAACAAACCAGTAAAACTTATAGCGGGTCGTAGTGATAATATTAAAATAACCACGCCAGAAGATTTAGCTTTGGCAGGGTTTTTATTAAATAAACAACAAAACGAGAGTGCAGTATGATACGAATTGGCCATGGTTTTGACGTACATAAATTTGGCGGCGAAGGCCCGTTAACTATTTGTGGCGAAAAAATTGATTACCCACAAGGCTTTTTAGCACACTCAGATGGCGATGTAGCTATTCATGCATTATGTGATGCTATTTTAGGTGCGCTCGCTATGGGCGATATTGGTAAGCACTTTCCTGATACAGCGAGCGAATATGAAAATATAGACAGCCGCATTTTGCTTCGTCATGTTGTTAAGTTAGCTAAAGAGCAAGGCTATGTATTAGGAAACGGCGATGTCACCATTGTGGCACAAGCACCAAAAATGCTGCCGCACATACAGGCTATGCGTGTAAATCTAGCTAATGATTTAAACTGCGATCTTAGCCAAATAAATGTTAAGGCTACGACAACTGAAAAGTTGGGCTTTGAAGGACGTAAAGAAGGTATTTCTAGTCATGCCGTGGTTATTATGAGTAAAGAGCTTGCGAGTACAAAAAACGCATGAGCGACTTAAATTATTTATACGGCGCACCGCTTTCAAAAGCTGACTTTAAAACCACTGCAGAAGACTTTATGGTAGATGAAGATCTAGGTATAGAGTTTACAGGTAACGGTGAGCATGTATGCTTGCAGGTGGTTAAAAAAGGCGAAAACACACAATACGTGGCTAAAATTATCGCGCAAAAAGCAGATGTATCCCCTCGCGATGTAAGCTACGCGGGCATGAAAGATCGTCATGGTGTATGTAGCCAATGGTTTAGTGTAAAAGTGCCCATTAAAAAGCATATAGATTTTACAGAGTTAAATAGCGAAAGCATTTTTATAGTGTCGCAACAGCGCCACGAGCGTAAATTACGCACCGGTTGCCACAAGGGCAATAAATTTACCATTACTCTTCGTAATGTTACCGAGCCGCTTGATATATTATGCCGCATAAATGCTGTGCGTGCTGGTGTGCCAAATTACTTTGGCGAGCAGCGTTTTGGCCGCGATGGGCATAATTTAGTTATGGCCGAAAAAATGTTTGCCGGCGAACGTATTCGCGATAAGAAGTTACGCGGTATTATTATTTCAGCTGCGCGTTCACATATTTTTAATCAACTTGTAAGTTTACGTGTAAAAGAACACGGTTTAGCTAAAACTATGCACCGCGAAGTATTTATGCTCAGCGGCAGTAATGCATTTTTTGAAGATGCAATTAACGACGAAAACATAGCACGTTTAGCCTCTGGTGATATTGTAATGTCGGCACCAATGGCAGGCAAAAGTGATAAAGGGTTAACTGAGCAAGAAAAAATATGGCTTAAACCCTATCAGGCTTGGTGTGAAGGCCTGGGTGAATTAGGGCTTAAAAACGAGCGTAGAATGTTGCGTTTGATTCCTGATAACTTGGCTGTAGAAACACTTGATAACACCACACTTAAGCTGAGCTTTGGTTTACCTAAAGGATGTTTTGCAACCGCATTACTACGTGAGCTGGTGGACTATACAGATGCAAGTCCAAAAGAGCGAAAAGAAAAGGATAATGGCATAAATGAAGATACTGTTAAGTAACGATGATGGCGTTAATGCTAAAGGCATAGCGGTCTTATATAACGCGCTTACAAAAATTGCAGACGTCACTTTGGTGGCACCCGATCGCAATTGCAGTGGTGCAAGTAACTCGCTCACATTAATGAACCCATTGCGTGCAACAACTCTTGAAAATGGGTTTATGTCAGTTAATGGCACGCCAACCGATTGCGTTCATTTAGGTGTTAATCAGCTTGTTGACCAAAAACCAGATTTAGTTGTGGCAGGCATTAATCATGGCGCCAATTTAGGTGATGATACGCTTTATTCAGGCACTGTTGCTGCAGCGACCGAAGGTCGTCATTTGGGGTTGCCTGCTATTGCAGTTTCACTTTGCTCACACAATGGCGAGCACTTTGAAACAGCAGCCGCGGTAACAGTTAATATAATTAAAGAACTTGCATCGCACCCATTACCAAAAGACCAAATTATTAATGTTAATGTGCCAGATGTTCCGCTAAGTGAATTAAAAGGTGTGCAGGTTACGCGTTTAGGCGCTCGGCATAAAGCTGAAACTATGACCAAGCAAACAGACCCTTGGGGTCGAAGTATTTACTGGTATGGCTCGCTTGGCACAGAGAGTGATGCAGGTGAAGGAACTGACTTTTACGCCATTAATAATGGCTTTGCATCGGTGACACCACTCAGTGTTGATATGACCGCACACAATAGCATTAAGGCAGTTGGGGACTGGTTATCTAATTTGGAGATAAATCGTGCTCGCTAATTACACGCGAAGTGCGAAAGCGTTATCAGATTTACTTAAACGTGAAGGTGTTGAGGATCAAGGCGTACTTGATGCTATTGCAGGTATACCTCGTCATTTATTTATTGACGACGTGTTGCAGCATAAAGCTTATGAAAATACAGCGCTACCTATTGGGCAAGGGCAAACTATTTCGCAGCCTTATATTGTAGCCCGTATGACGGAGCTTTTGAGGTTGGCCGGTGTGCGCGATAAAGTATTAGAAATCGGCACGGGCTCTGGCTATCAAACAGCGGTATTGGCTAAAACGTTTACTAAAGTTTATTCTGTTGAGCGGATCAAAGCTTTGCAATGGCAGGCTAAACGGCGTCTGCAGCAGCTTGATTTATACAATGTAACAATGAAACATGGAGATGGCTGGCAAGGTTGGCAATCTCAAGCACCATTTGACGGCATTATTGTTACGGCTGCGGCTGCCACCTTACCTCAAGGTTTGTTAAGTCAACTCGCCGATGGCGGTGTATTATTAGCGCCGGTTGGCGAAGCTGATCAAAAATTAATAATGGTTATTCGAAAGGGCGAAAGCTTTACAGAGCATGTTATTGCACCAGTAAGATTTGTACCTTTGGTACCTGGTGATATTGAATAGGAATTCACTTTGAAGTTGTTTACTAAGTTGTACGATATGGCCCTAGTATGGGCAAAGCACCGCCATGCGGAGCGTTATTTAGCAGGAATGAGTTTTGCCGAGTCTGTTTTTTTCCCTATCCCACCCGATGTAATGTTAGCGCCAATGTCGCTGGCTCAACCTAGTAAGGCGTGGCGTTTTGCTAGCTTCGCAACGATTGCATCTGTACTGGGCGGGGTAATTGGCTATTTACTTGGTTTTTGGCTTTTTGAACCTGTTGTAGAGCCGCTAATTGCACAGATGCATTGGCAAGAAAAGTTTGATGTAGCATTAAATTGGTTTAAAGAGTATGGCGTTTGGGTGGTGTTCTTAGCTGGTTTTTCACCCATACCCTATAAAGTATTTACAATTGGTGCGGGCGTTTTACAGATGGCGTTTTTACCATTTTTAATTGCTTCAGCAATCGGGCGCGGTGCTCGGTTTTTTCTAGTTGCTGCGCTTATGAAATGGGGCGGAGCGCAAATGGAGAAAAAATTACGTCAGTATATTGAAGTGCTTGGCTGGGGATTAGTAATATTAATAGCCGTTGCGTACTTTTTGTTGCGTTAAGCTATATAAAATAATGTTACTTAAACATGGAGAAAAGCACGATGAATAGACAATTTATGCTTTATGTTGCTTTGTTCATTAGTGTTTTTCTTTTTGGTTGTTCATCTCGCCATGTTCCAGCGCCCGTTAGTAGTTTAAATAATAATGTTAATGAATCAAACCATTTAATTAACATTGTAGATGGCAAATATACAGTACAAAAAGGGGATACACTTTATTCAATCGCATTTAGCGCAGGAAAAGACTTTAGAGAACTTGCTAAAAACAACTCAATTTCAAGTCCTTATGTTATATATCCAGGCCAGTCAATCTCTCTCTCTCCCACTATCAAAAAAATTAAAAGCTCAAGAAAATATACGAATTCGAGTAAAAAGTCTAGAAAAAACATGCAAAATAATAACAAAAAATTAAAGAAAGGACTTGAACAGCCAAAAAAACGAGAGTATGTTCAAAAACAAGCCAAATATAAAGTTAGTAACCAAAAGCAGTTGTCGAGCGGTAAATTAAAGTGGTTTTGGCCAGCAAAGGGCAAAATTACCAAACGCTTTTCTAATAAGGAAAACGGCTATAAAGGCTTACAAATTACTAATAAAATGGGGGCTACAGTTTTAGCCGCTGCACAAGGAACGGTGGTGTATGCGGGTAACGCGCTTCGAGGTTATGGTAATTTAATCATTTTGAAACATAACGATGATTACCTAAGTGCTTATGCACATAACTCGAAATTACTTGTAAAAGAAAAGCAAAAAGTTAAGGCAGGACAAAAAATAGCAGAAATTGGCAATTCAGAGTCTTCGGTTACCGCGCTTCGCTTTGAGATTCGTTACCGTGGGAAAGCTGTCAATCCTGCTAAATACCTTCCTTAGATTTTAGGTATTGATAATTGCTCTGGAGAAGGCTTATGGCTAGCGCAGCAAAGATTGAAAAAAATATCAGCAATGACGACAAGTTTGATGAAAACACCGTTGAAGAAGCAACACCGTTACTTGAAAAAGTAGATGACGAAGACATATTTGCCAAAGAAGAAGTGACTAAAAACCTAGATGCCACCCAACTTTACTTAGGTGAAATAGGCTTCTCTCCATTATTAAGCGCTGAAGAAGAAGTATTTTTCGCGCGTAAATCCCTCAAAGGCTGTGAAGCCTCTCGTAAACGTATGATTGAGAGCAACTTACGTTTAGTTGTTAAAATTGCACGTAGATACAATAACCGTGGACTAGCGCTACTCGATTTAATTGAAGAAGGTAATTTAGGGTTAATTCGTGCTGTTGAAAAGTTTGACCCTGAACGCGGGTTTAGATTTTCAACCTATGCAACATGGTGGATACGTCAAACAATTGAACGCGCCATTATGAACCAAACACGCACTATTCGTTTGCCCATCCACGTAGTGAAAGAGCTAAACGTTTACTTACGAACAGCGCGAGAGCTAACCCAAAAACTCGACCATGAGCCAACTGCTGAAGAAATAGCTGAATGCCTAGATAAGCCAGTTGAAGACGTAACCAAAATGTTACGTTTGAATGAAAAAATAGCGTCGGTTGATATGCCAATTGGTGGCGAAAACGACAGCGTGCTGCTTGATATTTTACCTGACGAAAAAGGCAACGGCCCTGAAGGTGAAGTGCAAGACACAGAAATTAATAAACACATTGTTGATTGGTTAGGAGAGTTAAACCTTAAGCAACGTGAAGTACTGGCGCGTCGGTTTGGATTACTCGGCTATGAGCCATCTACACTTGAAGATGTAGGTAGGGAAATAGGACTAACACGAGAGCGAGTAAGACAAATACAAGTTGAAGCTCTACGTCGTTTAAAAGATATTTTGCAACAAGAAGGGTTAAGCACAGATAGTTTAT
The DNA here is from genome assembly GCF_000241365.1 of Pseudoalteromonas sp. BSi20480. Lineage (NCBI taxonomy): Bacteria > Pseudomonadati > Pseudomonadota > Gammaproteobacteria > Alteromonadales > Pseudoalteromonadaceae > Pseudoalteromonas > Pseudoalteromonas sp. BSi20480. Next base: position 12,466 of record NZ_BADX01000016.1, read on the forward strand.
TTAATCAATTTTCTTAATAATAAATGTAAGACCTTAAAAGACTTGAATAAAAAATAGCGA
>NZ_BADX01000015.1:0-45870 GCF_000241365.1 Pseudoalteromonas sp. BSi20480
AATAGTTTCTAAAAAGTGTTTATTTGCTCGATTAATATATTTATCAGTGGGCGATGTGATGTAAATTTCTAAATTATTGTTATTAATGTCATTATAAATAGTTGCTCGGTGAAAGATTTGATTGACGTTGTTATCGTCTTTAAACATAGCCAATGAGCTATCGCTATGTAAAAAGTGTTTGTTGTTAATTTTTTCCCCTAAAGGTAGCAATGAGTTTGGGTAACTTGCCAGTACAAGGCCATTAGAATCAGCAATAACAGCGTTCGAACCAATTGGGAATTCGGCTTTGTCTAAAGCTGCACTCCACCAGTCAAGTGCAATCACTGTAACAACAACGCCCTTTAATTGCTCTTGCTTATCAATAATAGGGTGAGCAAAGTTAACACTGGGTGCTTGAATGCTTCTGTCGTATTGAAAATACCCAATTGAAAAGCTTTTATTTGCTATGGCATTTTTAAAGTATTGCCTATCACTAATAGACACATTTTTTACTATGCCATTGGTTACACAAATTAAGTTTCCTTTGTCATCAACTACACCAATATTGGCAACGTTTGTGTAGAGCTCTTGTAATTGGTAAAAATAGCCAGGGCACGTACCCGGAAGGTTGGGTTCTGTAGCAATTGTGTTTGCTAAAAACCGAGTGAGTTGCTCAGTCTCTCCAATCATTGCTGTTTGTTGGTGGGTTAAATGCTTAGCAATATTAACGACTTTTTCTTCGCTTTTTTCAATCGCAGCCTCACGTTCTGCCCAAAGGGCTAAAAATGTCACAAGAATGCCCGGGATACTAATAATGATTAGTAACCTATAAAATTGACTTTTGAGCGATGAAGTTAAAATACTCTGTCCCTTTTTTGAGTAAATTCAATGGTGATTGTAGTCAATAAAATATAAAAAAACCATATTTTATAAGTTGTTATGAAAAAATATTTCACTATCAAATGATTCTAAAAAAACGAATGGTTAGCGCGATATAAAGACATGGTTGTTTGGTTTTATCAGTGCTTTAATAAGTATAGATAACATTTCAGATAGTGATTTAAAAAATGAATATAGCAAAAATATTAACGTCCTATGCAACTCAAGATGGTGACGGTGTCAATATAAGCCGTATCCCTGGATTCGATGGTAAATACCTAGACCCGTTTTTAATGATCGATGAGCTCAAGTCAGATAACGAGGCTGATTATATGGGCGGTTTTCCTGCGCATCCGCACCGAGGTATGGAAACGTTTACTTATATTATTAAAGGAGGGTTTGAACATAAAGATCAAATGGGTAATAAAAAAGCGATCAGAGCAGGCGATGTGCAATGGATGAGTACAGGCAAAGGAGTGATTCATAGCGAAATGCCTCTGCCTGATGCCAAAGACGGACTCCATGGTTTTCAAATTTGGATCAATATGCCAAGCAAAGAAAAAATGCGCGATCCCATTTATCAAGATACAACGCAAAGCCCAGCTCCAACCTTTAAAAATGAAAGTGGTGTTACATTAACTGCCCTTGCTGGTTCATGGCAATTTGAGGCAGTTGAATTAACATCAAGTATTCAAAAGCTCTCTGCAAATGCCGCTTTAGCCGATGTAACTTTACCTGCTGGTAAGCAGCTAAAGCTTGATCCTTTAAAACAACAAAATGTGATGCTTTACATACATTCGGGATCCCTTATCACGCCAGATAATCAAACATTCAAGGCGGGTAAGTTACTAATTTTAGAGCCAGGTAGCGATATTGATATAGCAACGCAACATGGTGCAGGTGTATTAATTTTAGCGGGTGATCCGCTCAAGCAACCCATTGCACACATGGGGCCATTTGTTATGACAACACAAGCCGAAATACAGCAAGCCGTTCGTGATTACCAAAATGGTCAATTTGGCACACTTATTTAATTTTTGAGGAGCAAATAATGGGATTACTTGTTAATGGTCAATGGCAAGATAAATGGTATGACACAGATTCAAGCGACGGAAAGTTTGAGCGTGAGGCAGCGCAATTACGAAATTGGATCACGTCAGACGGTAGCGCAGGTGAAACTGGCGAAGGTGGTTTTAAAGCTGAGGCTGGGCGTTATCATTTATATGTTTCGTTAGCGTGCCCTTGGGCACACCGCACACTTATTTTCCGTACGTTAAAAAAGCTTGATGAACTTATTTCTGTATCGATTGTAAGCCCTGACATGTTGGCTAATGGCTGGGAGTTTGATCAAAATAACCACAGCACGGGTGATGCCTTATTTGCTAGTGATTACTTACACCAAGTTTATACTAAAAATAATTCTAATTACTCAGGACGAGTAACTGTTCCTGTCTTGTGGGACAAAAAACAAAACAAGATAGTTAGTAATGAATCTGCCGATATAATACGCATGTTTAATAGTACGTTTAATGAAATAACAGGTAATAAAGACGATTACTACCCTGAATCACTTCGTAGTGAAATCGATGAACTTAATGCGTTAGTTTATCCAAATATTAATAACGGTGTTTACCGAGCTGGATTTGCAACAACAACGCACGCGTACGAACAAGCATTCGACGATGTGTTTACAGCTCTAGACAAAGTTGAAAAAATACTGAGTAAAAAACGCTACCTTGCGGGTGACAAAATTACGGAAGCAGATTGGCGCTTATTTACAACGTTAATTAGGTTCGATTGTGTGTATGTAGGGCATTTTAAATGCAATTTGCGCACAATTGAGAGTTACCCTTCGTTGAGTGGATACTTAAGGGATTTGTACCAAGTTGAGGGAGTTGCAAATACGGTTGATTTCTATCATATCAAGCGGCATTACTATTTTAGCCACACTATGATTAATCCCACCCAGATTGTACCAAAAGGGCCAGAAATAAATTATTTGCAAGCACATGGCAGGGCATAGTTAACCAGCTAACCAATTAACCTAATTAGCCAGCCGTATTTTCTTATGAGGCTGGTTTCACTTTTACCGGATTGAACGGCAACGCCAGCTATAAATGCGCTGCTTAAGCCTACTTTACTGGCTGCAAAACGCTTTAATCGGTATACGAACGCGGCTTGGTGTTGTCGCTTAAGCTCGCTTTGTAAATCCATTTGTTTAGTCAGTGCTTTTACGTTTGCATCAGGGTTTTTAATCAACATATCAACTAACATATTAATGTCCTTGTAAGTTTAATAATTGTTTAATGCTTTTAAGGGTTTTGCTAAAACCTATTTTGTTGCTTAAATACGCAACGCTTTTCCATAGCCAAAATAAGCATGCGACCTGTAATAGTGTAACGGTTGCAATACTTACCCACACAGAACCAAATAGGTCGTATATCGCATAACCTGCTGCACCTAATACGCCCGCCCACAACAAAACCAAACCACTGGCAAAACAGCCTAAAAATATAGAGATCAATGCAAGCGATCTTAACGATAAGCGCCATTCAGCCTTTGCAAGCTGGTGGGTGATCTTTCCTTGAGTATGATAATCATCCTTGAGCTGTTTTGAATACGTTAAGAGTTTTGCAATATGATCTTGCCAATCGTCCTTTTGATACTGTTGATCAGTCGTTTGGTTTTGCGCTTTACCATCCTTGGTTGTGCTCGAGTGGAAATTTTCCATCAGGTTTTACTTACGACGGAACAATGACGTAATTAACATACCCGCTGCAAATGCAATCCCTGCTGTAGCTAAAGGATTTTCAGATGCGAAGGCACGTGTTTTAGCTGTGCACTCGCCTAGCTTTTCGCGAGCAATCAATTGCTTTTCGCTAAGTGCCTCAGCAGAACTAGATGCACCTTTTCTCACACTACTTTCAGCTGTTGCTGCTTTTGTAGACAGTGCATCAACAGCATCGTGAGCAGCTGATGTTGCTTTTTCTGTCAGTGGGGCATCAGTCGTTTGTGCTTTAGTGTCAGACTTAATATCTGTAGTCGTATTTTGTTTAGTCGTCGTAGCAGTAGCCATAATCAATCCTTAATGAGTAAAAGTATTTAAGTAGTGCATTAACTGAAGCAACAATTAAACCAGACTGTGATGTTTACATAAGATGTTGATTTTATTTGTTATTGTATTTTGTTGGTGAAGCATTTTGAATATATAATAAAAACGATGTAGTAACTCTTACTGCCGATCTAAGTAAAAATTACAAAGTGAGTAAAACCCGCTAAAAAATTGTAATTATTCACTGTTTATTCAGTAATCAAACCATGTAAACAAAAAGTTATTAAAATGGATAAAAATATTTTTTTGTTTGTATCTCCACTTTTTCCCACGTAATTCAACCGCTTCGCCTGAACCCTTATTTTTTCTAGCTTAGAGACTCGTTAAAGGAGGTCAGCTTACTTGACAAAAAGGCTTGTCAAGCCCTAAACTGGAGCACTGTGGTAAAAAGTGGTTTTTAGTGGATCAAACTGGATCAGCATAGATTAATAGCTGATTAAAATAATTTAAAGCAGGCTAATTATGTTCCGTGGCGCGAGTTCACTGAGTTTGGATGATAAAGGACGTTTTGCGGTGCCGACCAAGTACCGAGAATCGCTGCTATCTGAAGATCAGGGAACAGTGATTTGTACCGTCGCGTTAAATGAGCCCTGCTTGTGGTTGTATCCATTGGCTGAATGGCAAGAAATAGAAAGTCGTTTAGCTAAGATTTCCAATATGAATCCACGCGCCCGTCGAATGCAACGCATGTTGTTAGGCAATGCGACAGAGTATCAACTTGATAAAAATGGTCGGATTTTGTTAGCGCCGTCGTTACGTGCGCATGCAGACCTTGGTAAAAAAATAATGCTAGTTGGGTTAATGAATAAATTTGAAATCTGGGATGAAGCGCGTTGGAACGAGCAAATGCGCCAAGACACTGAGCTTGAGAGGCTAGGTGATTTTGAGCCTAATTCAGATTTAGATAACTTTACACTTTAACGGCACAAAAAAAGGCAAACAATAGCTAATGACAGCGCAATTTGAACACGTATCCGTTTTGATGGACGAAACCATTGATGCCCTAGCAATTAAGCCAGACGGCATATATATGGATGGCACATTTGGACGAGGCGGTCATTCAGGTCAAATACTTGCTCGTTTAGGCGACGCAGGACGCTTACAAGCAATAGACCAAGATCCACAGGCTATAAAGTCGGCTGAAAAATTTGCCGATGACTCCCGCTTTGCTATAGCACACACTCGATTTTCAAGATTATACGATGTAGCTGAGCAAAACGATCTCATTGGTAAAGTGGATGGCATTTTATTAGATATTGGTGTGTCATCTCCACAACTTGATGATGCTGAGCGCGGTTTTAGTTTTATGAAAGATGGCCCGCTTGATATGCGCATGGATCCAACAAGCGGCCGAAGTGCTGCTCAGTGGTTGGCAGAAGCTGAGTTAGATGATATCACCCACGTCATTAAAAAGTTGGGTGAAGAAAAGTTCGGTAAGCGTATTGCACATAAAATTTTAGAAACTCGAGAGCACACACCCATCACAACAACTAAGCAGCTTGCTGATTTAGTTGATGAAGCCGTACCAGTGAAAGATAAGTTTAAACACCCCGCAACACGCACTTTTCAGGCTATTCGTATTTATATAAACAGCGAACTTGAAGAAATACAAACGGCGCTGCAATCGGCCGTAAAAGTATTAAAGCCGGGCGGTCGCTTAGTGGTCATTTCTTTTCATTCACTTGAAGATCGCATAGTAAAACAATTTATTAGAAAACAGAGTAAGGGAGAAGCATTACCCAGAGGTCTGCCTTTAACCGATGCACAAATAAATCAAAACCTGACGTTAAAAGCAGTGGGTAAAGCTATTAAACCAAGCACTGAAGAAGTAGCGCGCAATCCGCGTTCACGAAGCTCTGTACTTAGGATTGCTCAGAGGTTGGGATGAATACAAAAGCAAATCATCGTCAACCTCCCAATTTATTTTTCGAAATAATTAAAGGCCTTGGTGCTAATAAGCTCACCTTGGCCTTGTTGGTTACGATATTTGTTTCTGGCTTTAGCGTAGTGCAAGTCACGCATTTAGCGCGCGGGCAATTAATTGAACAAGATAAACTACTGCAGGAACGAGATGAGCTTGATTTAGAGTGGCGATACTTACTAGTTGAGGAGGAGTTTTACTCTCAGCATGCGCGTATTGAAGAAGTGGCAACCTCGCAATTAAAAATGAAAAGACCGACGAGTCAGGATGAACAGGTAATTATAGTAAAATGAGAAATCGAGGCAAAAAACCAGTTAACAACTTAATCACATGGCGCTTTATGCTGGTGTGTTCGGTTGTGTTTTTGGTGTTTGTGACGCTAGTGTCTCGTGCCGCCTATTTACAAGTAATTGAACCTGATAAAGCACGTTCAGAAAGTGACAAACGTACAGTACGCGTCGAAAAACTTCATGTGCAACGCGGAATGATCTTTGACCGCAATGGCAAAGAGCTCGCGGTCAGCGTACCCGTTGTGAGTGTGTATGCTGACCCTAAGGCTTTACATAAATCGCTGGTATCTAAAGTTGTTAGGCAAGCGCGAAAAAATGGTGAAGACAAACAAGCGCTGTTAGATAATGCAGTAGAGCTAAACAAACGCACCACACAGTATTACAAAAACGATTTACGTTGGCGCGAATTAGCTGATGTATTACGTATTGATCAGGCAAAAATTAATTCCCGACTTTTAAATGATCCGAGTCGTCGTTTTGTTTATTTAAAACGCCAAGTAACCCCTGCAGTAGCCGATTATATTGGTGGCTTGCGTCTTCCTGGTATTCATTTATTGGATGAGTCTAAGCGTTACTATCCGGCTGGCGAAGTGACCGCGCATATTATTGGTTTTACCAACATCGATGGTAAAGGCATTGAAGGCATTGAAAAGCTCTATGAAAACGCTTTAACCGGCGAAGAAGGTCGTCGAACTATAAGAAAAGACGCCCAAGGCCGTGAAGTGCAAGTGCTAGATGAGCGAGAACGTGTAGAGCCCGAAAGTATTCAACTAAGTATTGATCAACGTATTCAGGCTATTGCCTATAAGGCTGTGAAGTCAGCGGTTTTATCTTATAAGGCTACATCGGGTTCAGCCATGGTGGTTGATGTTAAAACCGGTGAAGTATTAGCAATGGTTAATAGCCCGTCTTTTAATCCAAATAATCTAACCGATGCGGCTCCCCATAAACGCAGAAATCGCGCTATCACTGATTTGTTCGAACCGGGTTCAACCGTTAAGCCACTGGCCATTTTAGCTGGGCTAGACTACGGCGCAATTCAAGCCGATGAACAAATTGACACCTACCCAGGCTGGATGCGTTTAGGGGGAAGTTTAGTCCAAGATACGCGTAACCATGGTGAAATGTCACTACGAGAAATACTAAAATATTCGTCAAATATGGGGGTAACTAAGGTTACTCAGTTGGTTCCAAAAGACTACCTGGTGGGTTTATTCCAAAAGGTCGGATTCGGATCTGACTCTGGCACGGGTATGGTAGGTGAAAGCAGTGGTTTATTTTACCCAAATCGTCGTTGGTCTGATCACGAAATTGCTGCATTGTCATTTGGTTACAATATTGCTGTTAGTACTGCGCAAATGGCTCGCTTCTATGCCATGTTAGGTGCGGGAGGTGTCAACAGACCGCTCACTGTACTAAAGCAAGATTCTATCCCAGAAGGGGATCGCGTTTTTCAACAGCAAGATGTTGAAGCGGTAGTAAACATGATGGAAAGCGTATTTGAAAGTGGTGGTACTGCACATAACGTTAAAGTTGATGGTTACCGTGCAGCGGGTAAAACGGGTACTTCTAAAAAAGCCGCAGTAGGTGGTTACGGTGATGAATATGTTGGTTATTTTGCAGGTGTTGCACCAGCAAGTAATCCACGTTTAGCTGTGGTAGTAATGATCAATGAACCTGGCGGTGATGTGTACTATGGAGGTGCCACTGCAGGCCCTGCATTTGCAGAAATCGTTTCTAACGCATTAAGAATATTAAACGTCGCACCCGACAAGGAAGAAGTTGCGTACGTAAAAGGTAAAAAGAACGATGCGTGATTTAAAAAGCATTTTAAAATACATAGAAATAGATGCACCATCGCAGCTTGTAAATCATTTGCGATTAGATAGCCGAGACGTCAACCCAGGCGATGTATTTGTAGCAATAAAGGGCCATGAGCTAGATGGCGGGCAGTTTATAGCTAAAGCAATTGAAAAGGGCGCTGTCGCAGTTATTGCCGACAGACTGTGCGAGTTTGATGTTGCATTTGAGCCACTTTATTTAGTGTCTGAACTTGATAAAAAGTTGGCTGAACTTGCTAGTCGTTTTTACGATAAACCCAGCCATAATCTTGATTTAATTGGTGTAACCGGTACAAACGGTAAATCGACTACCACGGCTATGATTGCTCATTTAGCGCAGTATTGTAATACGCAGTCAGCAATTATTGGTACGCTTGGTTTTGGCCATCCAGATAATTTAACGCCGCTCATAAACACCACGCCTTCAGCAGTCGATTTACAACATATATTGAGCGATTTACATCAAGCAGATAAAAAGCTGGTGGCAATGGAAGTGTCGTCGCACGGACTTGTGCAGCACCGTGTTGCACAGTGCCAGTTTAAAGCTGCTGTATTTACTAACCTTTCTCGCGATCACTTAGATTACCACGGTGATATGGCGAGTTATGGTGATGCAAAACTCATGCTATTTCGTGATTTTGACCCACAGCTTGTTGTACTAAACCAAGATGACAACCAAGTAGGGCTGTGGCTCGAAAAATACGATTTTAATAATTTAATTTGCTACGGACGAAAAAATTTAGCGCCTAAAAATGCACAGTATGTGTACTTTTCAGATGTTGATTATTCGGCTGAAGGTATTTCGGCGCAATTATCTACAAGCTGGGGTGATATTAAGGTAAAATCGCCGCTGTTTGGTGAATTTAATCTTTATAACTTAACGGCTGCTTTAGCCACGTTATTGGGTTTAGGTTATCCCCTTGAGCAACTTATTGCAGGTTGCCAACAACTTCAGCCAGTAGCAGGACGAATGCAAGCATTTAGTGTTGCGGGTAAACCAACTTGCGTAGTTGATTATGCGCATACGCCAGAAGCATTAGCTTTAGCACTACAAGCATTGCAAAAACATGTGCCAGGTGGCGTGAGTTGTGTATTTGGCTGTGGTGGTGACAGGGACAAGGGGAAGCGCGTATTAATGGCTCAAGCTGCTGAAAAAAATGCTAACAAAGTGATTATTACCAGCGATAACCCACGCTCAGAAGATCCAAATGTGATTATTGCAGAGGTAGCTTCAGGTTTAGCTGCACCTCAAAGCGCCCATTTAGAAGCTGATAGAGCGTCAGCAATTAGTTATGCAATTAATAATGCAGCTTCTAATGAAGTGGTGTTAATTGCGGGAAAAGGCCACGAAGATTATCAAATTATAGGCGATGAACGTATCGACTTTTGCGATCGCCAGTTTGTACAAGAACAATTAATAAAAACAGATAGAGGGACTCAAGCATGATCCCGATGGATTTTGATTGGTTAGCCAATGTGTTAACAACCGATTATCAGGGTGATAATCAGCAAGTGCTCAACATAAATACAGATACTCGCACAGTATGCGAAGGTGAAGTGTTTTTAGCACTTAAAGGGCCAAATTTTGATGGTCATAAATTTATAGCTGAGGCAAAACAAAAAGGCGCGATAGGCGTTATTGTCGATCATAAAGTCGATGTTGATATTGCCCAGTTTATAGTGAATGACACGCGTATAGCATTAGGCGCTATTGGTACAGCGGTTATGGCGCAAGTAGCACCTAAAACAATCGCTATTACGGGCAGTGTGGGTAAAACCACAGTAAAAGAAATGTGCGCGGCTATTTTATCTGTGCATGGCGATGTGCTGGCAACCAAAGGTAATTTTAATAACGATATTGGCGTACCGCTAACGTTGTTGCGTTTAGAGCCACAACACCGTTTTGCAGTAATAGAGCTGGGTGCAAATCATTTAGGTGAAATTGCATACACAACGGCAATGGCTAAACCTGATGTAGCGGTAGTGTGTAATGTAGCACCAGCCCACTTAGAAGGTTTTGGTAGCTTGATGGGCGTGGCCAAAGCAAAAGGCGAAATTTTTGATGGCCTTAAAGAAAATGGCGTAGCCATAATTAATTGCGACAGTGAGTTTAGTCAATATTGGCTAGATAAACTTGAAGGGCGCAATATAAAGCGCTTTTCAACCTCTGAAAAACTCGATATTTGGGCTGAAGATATAAGCTTAGACGCTAATGCACGTGCAAGCTTTACGTTATGTACAAAACAAAAAAAGTACCTGTGACTCTCGCATTACCGGGTAAACATAACATTAGCAATGCACTTATTGCAGCTGCACTAACAAGCGAGCTTGATGTCACTTTAGATGATATTGCTCATGCATTGGCGACGATGGGTGATGTAAAAGGGCGCGTAAACTTAATAGAAGTGTCTGACATGCTCACAGTGGTTGATGATACTTACAATGCCAATGTTAAATCGGTTAAGGCTGCCATTGACTTACTGAGTGATATGCAAGGGCATCGTATTTTAGCGCTGGGGGATATGGGTGAGCTTGGTGAAGACGCACGTAAATACCATCAAGAAGTTGGCGAATATGCGCTTGAAAAAGGCATTGATGAGTTATTTACGCTAGGTGTGTTGAGTAAGTGTGCAAGCGATGTATTTGCGCTTGCGAATCGTCACTTCTCAAACCGTGAGCAGATGCAGCAACAAATTCAAGCCACAATTAATCAAGTAAATAAAAAAACGACCATTGTCGTGAAAGGATCACGCAGTTCTCGCATGGAATTATTAGTAACCGATTTAGTTAATGGCCAGCAACAAGCCATCAATGGAGTATCATAATGTTAGTTTGGCTGGCTGAGTATTTAACACAGTATTTTAGTGGTTTTAATGTTTTTTCGTATTTAACACTGCGCGCTATTTTGGGGATTTTAACTGCGCTCATTATGTCTCTGTATTTAGGGCCAAAGCTAATTCGTGGTTTGCAAAAAATGCAAATTGGGCAAACAGTACGCGATGATGGCCCACAATCACACTTATCAAAATCGGGTACGCCAACTATGGGTGGCCTGCTTATTTTAGTCGGCAATTTTTACAAGTACCTTATTGTGGGCCGATCTCTCCAATAAGTATGTGTGGGCAACGTTATTTGTAATTGGCTCACTGGGAATTGTCGGCTTTATCGATGATTACCGAAAAGTTATCCGTAAAGATCCAAAAGGGCTTATAGCGAAATGGAAGTACTTTTGGCAGTCAGTAATTGCACTTGTGGTTGCAACTGCATTGTACTTTACAAGTACGCAAGCTGCAGAAACGTCTTTAGTTGTGCCGTTTTTTAAAGATGTTTTACCGCAGTTAGGCTTGTTTTACATTGTTATTACCTATTTTGCATTGGTTGGAACATCAAATGCTGTAAACCTGACTGATGGTCTAGATGGTCTCGCTATTGTACCGACTATTTTAGTTGCGGCGGCACTTGCCATAATTGCTTACTTAACCGGTAATATTAATTTTTCTGCTTATTTACATATTCCTCATTTGCCATTAGCCAGTGAGCTTGTAGTTGTATGTACTGCCATTGTTGGTGCAGGGCTTGGGTTTTTATGGTTTAACACCTACCCGGCGCAAGTATTCATGGGTGATGTAGGCTCATTAGCATTAGGTGGAGCGCTGGGGATTATTGCAGTGCTGGTTCGTCAAGAACTTCTACTGATTATCATGGGCGGTGTCTTTGTAATGGAGGCGTTGTCGGTGATTTTACAAGTGGGCTCGTATAAGTTACGAGGGCAACGAATTTTTAGAATGGCGCCTATTCACCATCATTACGAATTAAAAGGTTGGCCAGAGCCGCGCGTTATTGTGCGTTTTTGGATTATATCTATTGTGTTGGTTCTCGCAGGTCTTGCGACATTAAAGATAAGATAAATGCAATATTTAAACGAGATAAAGAATAAACAAATAACAGTGCTCGGACTCGGTGTAACCGGTCTGGGCATTGTGCGTTTTTTACTATCTCACGGTTTAACGCCAAAGGTTGTCGACAGCCGAGCAAATCCCCCAGGGATTGAATGGCTGAGCAGTCATGCTCCTAGTTTAAATACACACTTTGGCAGCTTAGATGCTGCTGGGCTTAATGGCAGTGATATGATTATTGTAAGCCCTGGGTTAAGCCTTAAAACGCCTGCCATTGCGAGTGCTATTAATTCGGGTGTTGAAGTCATAGGTGATGTTGAGCTATTTGCGCGCATTAATACTAAACCTGTAGTGGCAGTGACTGGCTCAAATGGTAAATCAACCGTAGTGACTTTAGCCTATGACGTGTTAAAAGCGGCTGGCTTTAATGCGGCACTTGGCGGCAATATTGGTACCGCAGTGCTTGATTTACTCAATGACGACTTTGATGTTTATGTGCTTGAGCTTTCGAGCTTTCAATTAGATACCACAACAAGCTTAAAATCGGTGAGTGCCACGGTGTTAAATGTATCTGAAGATCATTTAGATCGTTACGATAGCTACCAAGCATATATAGACTCAAAGCTATCTATTTACAACGGTACACAATGTCTTGTTGTTAATGAAGATGACAAACAAACGCATCCGTCCAGTAGCAGTGCTACGGCTAAAATTGGTTTTGGTACTCAACAGGGTAAATATTGTTTAGGGCAGCATAACTGCAGTACGTATTTTTTCGCTAACAATGAGGCGTTTTTACCTGTTGATACACTGGCTGTTGTAGGTAAGCACAATTATTTAAATACGCTTGCGGTTATGGCGTTACTAAGCCCCTTTAATATTAGTAAAGAGGCTTATAAAAAGGCACTAAATGAGTTTAGCGGATTGGCTCATCGCTGCCAATTTGTTACTCAGCAACATGGCGTTAAATACTTTAACGATTCAAAGGCAACAAACGTAGGCGCTACCATAGCAGCCATAGACAGTTTGGCCACAGAAACTCAAAACTTAATTGTGATAGCGGGAGGCGATGCAAAAGGCGCTGATTTAAACCCGCTTAAACCTTACTTACAAAAGCATGTAAAAGCGCTGATCTGTTTTGGTAAAGATGCCAAAAAGCTAGTGGCTCTGAGCAGCAAAAGCCATTTAACAAATAACATGAGTGAGGCGGTTAATTTAGCTAAGCAGCTTAGTTCGCCGGGTAATGTAGTTTTATTAGCGCCAGCATGTGCAAGCATTGATATGTATAACAACTATATGCAACGTGGTGATGACTTTGTTAAGTGTGTTTTGGCGGATAACATATGATTGCGCTTGCACAAATAAAAGACACATTAACACCAAAACCTTCGCCGCAGCTTTATGATGTGCCTTTGCTTTATTCAATGCTAATGCTAATTGGTGTTGGCTTTATTATGGTGATGAGTGCGTCTATGCCCACGGCAGAGCGCCTTTTTGATAACTCACATCATATTGCTATTCGTCACGGGATGTTTTTGGCCGTTGCGTTTGTTCTTTTTTGGATCACGGTTTGTGTGCCAATGGATTGGTGGAAACGCTCAAATGCATATTTATTGATACTGGGCATGGTATTGCTCATTGCTGTATTAATTATTGGCCGCGAGGTTAATGGTGCCAAGCGTTGGATCCCAATTGGACCTATTGGTTTTCAGGTGGCTGAAGCCGCTAAATTGTACTTTTTTAGTTACATAGCGGGTTACTTGGTCCGAAAGCGTGAAGAAGTACAAGAGAACATTAAAGGTTTTGCAAAGCCTATTGCAGTGTTTGCTGTGTATGCATTGCTTATTTTGTTGCAGCCTGATTTAGGCACCGTAGTTGTTATGTTTGTAACAACAGTTGGCTTATTGTTTTTAGCGGGCGCAAAACTATGGCAGTTTTTTGTCCTTATTTTAACCGGGATTGGCTTGGTTGTTTTGTTGATTATTGTTGAGCCTTATCGTATGGCGCGTGTTGTTGGCTTTTTAGACCCTTGGGACGACCCATTTGGAAAAGGGTACCAGCTCGTTCAATCGTTAATGGCGTACAGCCAAGGTGGATGGTTTGGCCAAGGGTTAGGTAATAGCGTGCAAAAGTTGCAATACCTTCCTGAAGCACACAATGATTTTATTTTTGCGGTTATTGGCGAAGAGCTTGGTTTAGTTGGCGTGGTAAGCATTTTAATGGTGCTCGCCACTTTAGTATTTAGAGCACTATTAATTGGCCAGCAAGCCTTAAAGTGCGGTAAAGAATACGAAGGCTACTTTGCCTTTGCAATAGGTATTTGGTTTGCGTTTCAAACCATGGTGAATGTAGGGGCAAGTGCGGGGATTTTACCAACTAAAGGTCTTACATTACCGTTTATTTCTTATGGTGGTTCTAGTTTGATGATTATGACCATAGCAACCGGAATATTATTACGCGTTGATTTTGAAACTAAAATGGCAACTAAACAAGCGACCTCAGGCGGAGGTAAACGATGAGTAAAAAGTGTGTTGTAGTCGCTGGTGGAACTGGCGGGCATATATTTCCAGGTATTGCAGTTGCTGATTACTTAAAAGCGCAGGGGTGGCAAGTTACTTGGATTGGCACACCCGATAGAATGGAAGCAAGCGTTGTTCCTAAGCACAATATAGAAATTGATTTTATTAATGTAAAAGGTGTTCGTGGCAACGGATTAAAACGCCTTGTTAAAGCGCCATTCATGGTCATTAATGCAATATTGCAAGCGCGTAAGGTATTGAAAAATCAACGTCCAGATGTTGTTCTTGCTATGGGAGGATACGTAACTGGACCAACAGGTATTGCTGCAAAAAGTTTAGGTATTCCGTTAGTTATTCATGAACAGAATGCGGTTGCTGGTATGAGTAACCGATGGCTTTCACGATTTGCTAATCGCGTTTTAGCGGCTTTCCCAAGCGCTTTTGAAGCAGGACAAGCTGAACTTGTCGGAAATCCAGTTCGTCAAAGTGTAATAGACATAGCAACGCGTGACGTTTCAATACCGATTAATATGTTGGTTGTCGGAGGGTCGTTAGGGGCTCAGGTACTTAACCAAACACTTCCAGCTGCATTTAAAGCGCTTAACAAAACCAGTGCAATAAATGTATGGCACCAGACAGGTAAAGGACATTTAAACAGCGTTGAGCAAGCCTACAAAACGCACATGTTTGAAAGCGATAATGTAAAAGTTGCGGAATTTATTGATGACATGGATGCAGCGTATGCTTGGGCTGATATTGTTATCTGCCGAGCTGGTGCGCTAACGGTAAGTGAAATTGCAGCAGCGGGCAAAATGGCTGTATTTGTGCCATTTCCTCATGCAGTTGACGACCATCAAACGGCTAACGCCCAATATTTGGTTGAGGCAGATGGAGCGTTACTCATGCAGCAAAGGGCATTTAATGAGCAATCGATTGTTGCGCTATTAACCCCTTACTTAGTAAACCCTAGTTTAATTAATAAAATGGCTAATAACGCAAAAAAACAAGCCATTTTAGATGCCACAGCAAGCGTAGCCGCGCACTGTGAGCAAGTATCAAATAAGAGAGCGTAAGTGAAAGAAGCATCAGTACAAAACAAAAGTATACGACCTGCAATGCGTCGAATAGAAACCATCCACTTTATTGGTATTGGTGGAGCGGGTATGGGCGGTATTGCCGAAGTGCTCGCTTTTGAAGGTTACCGTATTACAGGGTCTGATATTGCGCATAGTGCGATGACAGATCGCTTGATTAAAGCGGGTGCAGAAGTATTCATTGGTCATCACGAAAACAACGTAAAAGATGCCAATGTGGTGGTAGTTTCAAGTGCTATTGACGAAACTAACCCTGAAATAATTGCCGCAAAAGCGGCAAGAATTCCTGTTGTACGTCGTGCTGAAATGCTAGCTGAATTAATGCGTTTTCGCCATGGCATTGCCATTGCTGGCACTCATGGCAAAACAACAACAACGAGTTTAATTGCCAGCATTTATGCCCAAGCTGGGCTCGATCCAACCTTTATTATTGGTGGTTTATTAAATAGTGCAGGTAGTAATGCAAAGGTTGGTAAAAGCGATTTTTTAATTGCAGAAGCTGATGAGAGTGATGCGTCGTTTTTACACTTACAACCTATGGTATCGGTGATCACTAATATTGAAGAAGATCACATGGATACATACGGTGGCAGCCTTGAAAAAATGAAAGACACTTATGTCGATTTTATACATAACCTGCCGTTTTATGGTCTGGCTGTTGTGTGTATCGACTCTGAGGTAGCCGCCGAACTAATTCCTCGTTTTGGGCGTCCTATTATTACGTATGGCGAGTCGCCAACGGCTGATTATCGCATGAGTGATTTTAGCCAGTCAGCTAATACGTGTACGTTTACGGTAACCAATAAACAAGGTGAGTGTTTAACGGCAACGCTAAATATGCCAGGTAAACATAACGCATTAAATGCTACAGCAGCAATTGCAGTAGCAAAAGATCAAAATATTGCTAACCAAGCAATTTTAGAAGCATTACAAAAGTTTGAAGGTATTGGCCGTCGTTTTCAACACTACGGCGAATTTGAAAACGAACGCGGCAATATAATGTTAGTGGATGATTACGGTCATCACCCTTCAGAGGTTGCAGCAACTATTGCGGCAGTACGCGAGGGGTGGCCCGATAAACGCTTAGTAATGATTTATCAGCCGCATCGTTATAGTCGTACTCGTGATTTATATGAAGACTTTGTAAAAGTACTTGCCGATGTAGATCAGCTCTTATTATTAGATGTTTATGGCGCAGGCGAAGAGCCTATAGTGGGCGCTGATAGTAAAAGTTTATGCCGAAGCCTTCGTCAACGTGGCAAAGAGCCATTGCATGTAGCATCAAGTAAAGAGCTTGCGGGTGTATTAGCAGATAACTTGCAAAATAATGACTTAGTATTGACCCAAGGTGCGGGTAATATAGGTCAGTTAGTAAAAACGTTAGCAGCAACAGGCATGTCGATAGAAAAATTAAAACAAGGTGAAGTATGACCCAAGTAAATGCACAATTTGGTAAAGTAGCGGTAATGCTTGGTGGTAACTCAGCAGAGCGTGAAGTGTCATTAAAGTCGGGTCAGGCTGTTTTTAATGCATTACAAAATTGCGGTGTAGATGCGATTGCATTCGATCCTCAAAATCGGTCGTTGTGGGAACTCAAAGAGTTAAATGTAGATCGTGTTTTTATTGCACTACATGGCCGAGGTGGTGAGGACGGAACTGTTCAAGGTGCATTAGAGTTTATGAACTTACCTTACACCGGCAGTAACGTACTGGGTTCAGCGCTGGCAATGGATAAAATTCGTTGTAAGCACTTGTTTAAATCAGCAGGCTTAAGCACCGCGCCTTATGCCGTTGTAGATGCTAAAAAAGGTTTTGATGCACACGCTATCATGGCTGAATTTAAAAAAGTGATGGTTAAGCCTTCTCATGAAGGGTCGAGCATTGGTATGGCACAAGCAACTACTGCGCAAGAACTTGAAGATGCATTAATCAATGCATTTAAGTTTGATAGCCAAGTGTTGGTTGAGCAGTGGATAACGGGTCGTGAATTTACAGTGACTGTTTTAGGTGATGAAGTACAGCCCATAATTGAAATGACAACGCCAAATGGCTTTTACGATTATCAGGCAAAGTATCAATCAAATACTACGCAGTATCATTGCCCAGCCAATTTATCGGCGCACGATACGCAGCAATTACAGGCTATGTCGTTAGAGGCGTTTGACTTAGTTGGCGCAAGCGGTTGGGGCCGCGTAGATGCAATGCAAGATGAGCAAGGCAACTTTTATTTATTAGAGGTTAATACTGTACCCGGAATGACAGAAAAATCATTAGTGCCTATGGCAGCTAAAGCAAATGGGGCAAGTTTTGAGCAATTAGTTGTTCGCATTTTGGAGCAAACGCTTTAATATGCATCCCCTTTTAGAAAAAGCTCATAAAATCAAACAGAACCTAAATTGGTCGCTGATTTTTGGCGTGAGCTTTTTTTTAGTTGTTATTATTGGCTTAGTGCAAATTACAACGGGTGTATCTGATTGGTTAGTAAAAAATAAAGATGCACAAATAAAGCACTTAACGGTGCAAGGGCATCCTAAATACACAGATGAAACCGCAATAATAACAGCAATAAAAAAAGCGGATTTAAGTAGTTTTTTTGAGCTTGATGTAAAACATGTACAACAGCTAGTGCAAAATCTACCTTGGGTGGCCACTGTATCGGTGCGAAAACAATGGCCTGATACGATTCAGGTTTACGTTGTTGAACACGAGGCGGTTGCGCATTGGAATAGTGACTTGTTGATTAATAACAACGGTGAGGCTTTTCAAGCTCGCAGCGATAAGTTAAGTAAAGATTTACCTCAGTTATTCGGCCCAGAAGGGAGCGAACAAGAAGCATGGATTGCTTTTAAGCAGTTTGACGAAATGCTTAAAGTAAACGCGTTAACGCTTAAAAGTTTAGCGTTATCAGAGCGTTTTTCTTGGCAGCTTTGGCTTGATAGCGGGGTGCGCTTAAATTTAGGGCGTAGGGATAAAGCCAAGCGTGTTCAACGTTTTATAGACGTTTACCCACGTATGGAATATCCAGAAAAAGCACAGATAGATGCAGTCGATTTACGGTATGATACCGGCCTTGCAGTGAGCTTTAAGCCAGTGCAAGAAGAACAATTACAAAATAAGAGTAAGGCATGACTAAGTCAGCAGAAAGAAACCTCGTGATTGGATTAGACGTTGGTACCTCGAAAGTGGTAGCCACGGTAGGTGAAATCACCGCAGATAACAAGCTCAGCATTGTTGGTGTGGGCAGCCAGGTATCCCATGGTATGGATAAAGGTGGCGTTAACGATTTAAACTTAGTGTCTGAGTCGATTCGCCGCGCTATAGACGAAGCCGAATTAATGGCAGATTGTCGAATTAGTTCGGTGTACTTGGGGATTTCTGGTAAACATATTCAATGCCAGAACGAAAGCGGTGTTGTTGCTATTAATAATACTGAAGTAACAGACGAAGATATTGAAAATGTGATTCACATTGCGCGTTCTGTGCCTATTTCAGCTGAACGTAAAATGCTGCATGCACTACCGCAAGAGTACAGCATAGACATGCAAGAAGGAATTAAAAACCCACTAGGCATGAGCGGTGTGCGTATGGAGGCACGTGCTCACATTATTACCTGCTCTAACGACATGGCTAAAAACATAGAGAAATGTGTTGAGCGTTGCGGCCTTGAAGTCGACCAATTGATATTTACAGCATTGGCTTCTTGTTATTCAGTTCTTACAGATGATGAAAAAGAGCTTGGAGTCGCTGTACTCGATATTGGTGGTGGTACAATGGACATCACTATTTATATCAACGGTGCGCTGCGCCATTCAGCAGTAATCCCTGTGGCGGGTAATCAGGTAACGGGTGATATTGCAAAAATATTTCGTACACCTATATCGCATGCAGAGTCACTCAAAGTACAATACGCATGTGCAAGCAGCCAATTGGCAAGCAGTGAAGACACTATTGAAGTACCAAGTGTAGGCGGGCGCCCTGCAAGATTAATGTCACGTCATACATTATCAGAGGTGGTAGAGCCTCGTTTCAGAGAATTATTTGAACTTGCGATGGAAGAAATTCGTCGTTCAGGTTTAGAGGACCAAATTGCGGCAGGTCTCGTTATAACAGGCGGAACTGCCAAAATGACTGGTGCAATGGAAGTGGCGGAAGACATTTTTCAAATGCCAGTAAGAATAGGTAAACCAATCGGGATGGTTGGTTTAACAGACTACGTAGATGATCCTTCGTACGCAACCGCTGTTGGTTTGTTACAATACGGGCGCACCATGCAATCGATGAATGCACAAAAGTCGAAAGCAGAGGATAACAATAATTGGTGGAACCGCATTACTAAATGGTTTCAAGGCGAGTTTTAAGACTCAAGTCGGAGAGTGAACATGTTTGATATAATGGAACAACACAGCGAAGAAGCTGTAATAAAAGTAATTGGCGTGGGCGGCGGCGGCGGTAACGCTGTTGAGCACATGGTAAAACAGCAAATCGAAGGCGTGCGCTTTATTGCCGCTAATACTGATGCGCAAGCATTACGAAATTCTGCTGCTGATGTAACAGTTCAATTAGGCACACAAATAACCTCTGGGTTAGGTGCGGGTGCAAACCCTGAAGTAGGCCGAGAATCGGCTGAAGAAGATGCAGAGACTATTCGTGCAAGCCTTGAAGGTGCCGACATGGTATTTATCGCAGCGGGCATGGGCGGCGGTACAGGTACAGGGGCTGCGCCTGTGGTTGCTAAAATTGCTAAAGAGCTGGGTATTTTAACTGTTGCAGTAGTGACGCGTCCTTTCGACTTTGAAGGTAAGAAGCGTGCAGCGGCAGCTGAACAAGGTATCAGCGAGTTGTCAGAAATTGTAGACTCGCTTATTACAATTCCGAACAATAAATTACTTAAAGTTTTAGGCAAAGGCACTACACTTCTAGATGCATTTGCTAAAGCTAATGACGTATTATTTGGTGCGGTACAAGGTATTGCAGAACTCATTACGCGATCTGGTTTAATTAACGTGGATTTCGCTGACGTACGAACTGTTATGTCTGCTATGGGTACTGCTATGATGGGTACTGCATCTGCGTCGGGTCCTGATCGTGCACAAGAAGCCGCAGAAGCTGCTATTTCAAGCCCATTATTAGAAGACGTTGATTTAACAGGTGCTAAAGGTATCTTAGTTAATATCACCGCAGGTATGGATATTGCGATTGAAGAATTCGAAATTGTCGGTAACCACGTTAAAGCACTTGCCTCTGAGAACGCAACGGTTGTTGTGGGTGCGGTAATTGATCCTGAAATGAGCGACGAGTTACGTGTAACTGTAGTTGCAACGGGTTTAGGCGGCGATCGTCGTCCACAGTTTGGTATTGTTGATAACGGTTTTAAAAAGGCTTCGGGTTCTGATGTTGCAAACACGTCTAACCAAGCAAGCAGCATGTATGTGCCTAGCTTTGCGAGCCAAGATAGCACCGATGAAAGTGCAGCTAAAGCACAAACTGAAAGCACAGAAAAAGCGAGTTCAGCAAGTTCTAGCAATAAAGCAAGCTCGTCGTCGCAAACGAGTAAAAAAGCGGATAAATCAGAGGGTGGTGATTACTTTGACATCCCTGCATTTTTACGCAAACAAGCAGACTAATAAAAAACGTTATTTTGCTGGTAAATTGAGCGAATATTGTAAGGCGCGCGTATATATGTTACTATCCGCCGTCTAACTGTAATAAATTTAAGTGAGCGAACCTATGATTAAACAGCGTACGATTGCAGAAGTAGTCAAAGCCATAGGAATTGGACTTCATAAAGGTGAGAAGGTCACAATAACTCTCCGACCTGCGAGCGCAAATACTGGGATTGTATTTCGTCGTGTCGACCTTGATCCGGTTGTTGAATTTGAAACAACACCTGAAGCCGTTGGCGATACGCAGTTGTGTACCTGTTTAATTAACAAAGATGGCGTTCGTTTATCAACTACTGAGCACCTAATTGCTGCAGTTGCAGCAATGGGGATTGATAACCTAATTGTAGAATTAGACAGCTCAGAAGTGCCAATTATGGATGGTAGTGCATTACCATTCATTTATTTATTACAAAAAGGCGGCATTGAAGAGCAAAATGCCGCTAAACGCTTTATTCGTATTAAAGAAAAAGTACGTATTGAAGAAGGTGACAAATGGGCCGAAGTAGAACCGTACGACGGATTTCACATCGACTTTGAAATCGCTTTTGATCACCCGGCTATTAACGAAAGTCGTCAGCGTGTTGGTTTAGACATCACCGCTCAAAGCTTTACTGAAGAAATTAGCCGTGCTCGTACCTTTGGTTTTATGAAAGACATTGAATACATGCATGCTAATAACCTTGCTCTAGGTGGCAGCATGGACAGCGCAGTAGTACTTGACGAGTTTAAAGTACTAAACCCAAATGGTTTGCGCTACAGCGATGAGTTCGTTAAGCACAAAATACTAGACTGTGTTGGTGACATGTTTATGACAGGCCATAACATTTTAGGTAAGGTGACTGCGTTTAAGTCGGGTCACGATTTAAACAATAAGTTGCTTCGTAAAGTAATGGCTACCGAGTCAGCGTGGGAGTGGGCAACATTTGAAACGCCTGTAACGATGCCTGCACCCGGTCTTGAGTTAGCAACAGCCTAACCAAGTATTTTAAAGTACACACTTAAAACAGTTACAAAAAAATGACGCTTATTAGCGTCTATTTTTTTTGCTATGTATCTATTCTTTTAAAATAGTAAGTTTTAAAAATTAAATACCTAAAATGGCTTGTAGCTGTTCTAATTTGGTTATTGTGTAAGTGGGGGTTATTCCTTCTGGTAATTGTTCACCAGGGTGTTGCAACCAACATGTATCTATACCTGCATTATTACCGCCAAGTATGTCACTTGATGCGGTATCACCCACCATTAATATTTGACTCTTATTTGGGTTACCCATCAGTTCAAACGTATGTTCAAAAATAGCTTTGTTAGGTTTTGCTATACCTACAAGCTCAGAAATAACTAACCATTCAAACATATCTTTTAAACCAGTATGCTCTAAACGTACTGTTTGTAGACGAGCAAAGCCATTAGTAATGATGCCTAACCTAGCATGAGGCTTTAATTTATTAAGCAACTCTATAGCGCCTGGTAATGGCTCACAAATTTGCGCCATTGCATCTAAAAATGCATCGTTCAACTCTTTAGCGGATACATTTAATTTTGTTGACCATTCATTAAAGCGGGTTACCTGCAAGTAATCAGCACTAATAACACCATTTTGATAATCAACCCACAGTTGTTTATTGGTTTTTTGATAGTGAACGTAGTCGTCTTGCGTAAAGTTAACGCCGTAATTTTTAAACATACGGGTCATACCGGCTAAAATATCAAACCTAAATAAAGTTTCGTCTGCATCAAACAACACGTAGCTGTATTTCATTCAATTTCCTGTATTTTATTTGCGATAAAGGTCGCTATGTAAAAAGGGTGCCATGGCCAAGGTTAGTGCTTGGGTATAGGTACTTTCACGTGTTGCATGGTTATTTGTAAGCAGGCCAATGGCGCCGCCTTTTTGTTTTATATTTGTGGTGTTAAATGCTTTATCCATTACATCGCCAAGCTCTTCGCCATTAAGTAATGCTTTAAAAAGTATATTGGGTAATGGAAGGTTACTGCTTCGCCCTACAACCTGTTCTGTGGCGTTATCAATAACAACATAGGCAAAGGTCGCTGCACCATAGCTAAATTGCTCTGCACCGCCTTCCATTGCCACGTAGTAATCGGCTTGATGGTGCTTTTTACAATAGTTAACACGGTTTTGCGCGCCAATACGTGTTTCATCTTCACCAATAGGTTGATCTGGCACGTTTGAAGGAGCGTTAACACCTAGGCAATCAATGGTGTTATTTGGAAAGTACATAGTAAAAATATGCTTTGCTGCATTTATTTTTACTGGATTTTTAGATCCAACTATAACTTTTAACAATGATGACATGCTGATCTCGTATTGAGTAAAATCAGCAGTGTACGTGACTTCTGCTAAACAAAAAAGAGCACTAAAGCGATAATACTAAATAGGCAAATCAAGCGGAGCAAGGTTCTCTAGTGCGCGCTTTTTCATAATGATATCTTTTATCAGCGGTGTTAATACAAGCTCCATTGCAAGGCCCATTTTACCGCCCGGTACTACCAGCGTATTAATACGTGACATAAAGCTGCCTTCAATCATTCTCAAATAATAAGGAAAATCAACATCTTCAATGCCTCTAAAGCGGATCACAACAAAACTTTCATCAAGTGATGGAATGTCTTTTGCGCTAAATGGGTTTGATGTATCTACGGTAGGCACACGCTGAAAGTTAATATGCGTACGTGAAAACTGAGGGGTAATATGATTTATGTAATCGTCCATACTACGCACAATTGACCCCATCACGGCTTCGCGAGAGTGGCCTCGCTCTGAAGTATCGCGGATTAGCTTTTGTATCCATTCAAGGTTAATAATAGGTACCATGCCTATGAGTAAATCAACATGCTTGGCTACATCAACGTCTTGGTCAACAACTCCGCCATGCAAACCTTCGTAGAACAAAATATCTGTATTATGCTCAAGCTCTTGCCAAGGAGTAAATGTGCCTGGCAGTTGGTTATAAGGTACAGCTTCATCAAAGGTGTGCAAGTAGCGGCGCAATTTGCCTTGCCCTGTTTCACCATAATTACTAAATAACGATTCAAGGGCGCCAAAGTCGTTAGCTTCACGGCCAAAGTAACTAATATGCTTACTTTCTTGTTGGGCTTCGCGTATTTTTTTGTCCATTTCTGGGCGTGTATAACGATGAAAGCTATCACCTTCAATAAATGCAGCCTGAATATTTAGGCTACGAAAAATGTGCTTAATGGCATTGGTTGTGGTGGTTGTACCCGCACCCGATGAACCAGTAATTGCAATGATAGGATTTTTAGCTGACATGTTAATTCTCTTTTTTAGGACCAGGCTATATAACCAGACTAAACTTAACACTTTTTTAAGTCGTTTGGGTATCTTACGTGTTGACTGACTAAGCTCAAGTGACGCCATCAGCAAATAACGTTATCATGAGGTGCTTAAAATTAAAACGAGAGAAAGCATGAAACTTTTAAAACCATTACTTAGCTTCTTTTCATTAAGTGCGTTAGCCGCAGGTTGTGCACACGCTAACATGCCTAAAAGCCAAATATTACTTGCTGATTTAAATACGCCATATGGTGTTCAAGTGACCATAGTAAGCGACAAAACAAGTTACAATAACCAGCCTTACTTAATTAATGACGATTTATACTTTACCCATGAGGTAATAACTAATAACCAAAGCCAAACCGATATTGCACACTACAATTTAACAACACGTGAAATAACTAACTTAACAAATACGCCTGTCAGTGAGTATTCGCCAACGTTAATGCCTAATAAAACAAGTTTGTCAGCCATTGTTGTAGAGGCCGATTCAAAACAAAAGTTGTGGCAGTATCCGCTTGATACACAAAGTGCGCCTAGTCGTATTTTTGATTGGATAGAGCCTGTTGGCTACCATGCTTGGGGCATTAAAAACGATTTAGTGATGTTTATTTTAGGTCAGCCGCATACGCTTCAATACACCTCAGTAGACGCTGCTAAAGGTGAAATAGCCGCCAGTGATATTTCTCGTACACTTATTTATAACCACAACGCGGCGATGTTTTTATTTAGTTACACTAAAAATGATAAGCATATTTTAGCGAGTTTTAATCCACAAAATAAACAAGTAAGCGATTTATTAAGGCTCCCCACTCAGGTACAAGACTTCATTTTAAAAGATGATAAAACAATTGCTTACGCTATTAAAAATCGTGTTTATCAACGTAAGCTCGATGGCAGTAATGAAATATCGCAATGGCTTGATTTAAGCACTTACTGCGAAACTAATATCACCCGAATGAGTTACAACAACGATAAGCTTGCATTTGTATGCGACGTAACACAATAAAGTAAGACTTCAAACTGCGTATGCGTTAAGGTGATACGCAAATTAACGAATAGGGATAAACATGGCGTACAGTGCAGATGAGTTAACAGAGCAGCTTATAAAACTACAATGCAGAAGTAATTTTAAAATTAAAAACATTGCTGAATACATGTTAGTTAATTCTAAAGAGGCCTTTTACACTCACAGTGAAAGTGGGAAAGGTAAAATAGTGATTCGCCCTGCGTTTGAAGTATTTAGCGATGACTTTAATGACATAGATGGTGTAACACGTGCACAAGGGTATTTTCATAGCAGTGAAATGACCCGATTTCCAACTCGTATATATAAAAGCGCTCAACCAATTCATTATGGTGTCGCATTTAAAATAAATTCAGAGCAAGCTGCAAAAGACTTTATTGCTAAGTTGACGATGATCATTGGTAATTAATCTGAACTTTAGTTAAGAAGTTTTTTATACGTAATTTGAGTTAATTAGTTTCGCCCTAAAATTATAAAGCCGCTGAGTGAATACTCAGCGGCTTTTTTATAGCTTAATCACATAGTGGTTATTTACTGTTTAAGAAGCTATTAACCGAATCAAGCTCGCGTTTTTTTAGTGCAATACAATCAAGCGTACTTTCTTCTAGTTTACTCAATGTACGGCTGTACCCAGGCACTTCTGAAATTTTATCGTTAAAGAAGTTTTGAGTGGTTGCTAAGCTTTTGGCATCACAGCCTACGGTTGTAAAGTACGGTAAATTAGGAATAAAGAACGGCGGTAAACTTGCTGTTACTTTATCGTAATTGTTATAAACCCAATCGATAAATAATGCTTGGCGCTCTTCTGTGTAACTTTGCCCAGATAAAATAGTACGCATATCAGAGGCGGTTACTTCATCAGTTAAGCTGTAAGCCAGCACTGCATTTTGTAATTCAGACTCACCAAAAAAGCCCATAGCAGCTAGCATGTTAGTGCGCACTTGTGGGTCTTTAGTCGTTTTAAATGTTGTCATGAATTGATCAAGCAAGGCTTTATCACCATGAAAAGCAGCGAGTCTTAAATAAACACCTGCTAAGTATGGGTCTACTTTTTGTGGGTTAGTTAAATACACTTGCGTTTGTTCTTTGGCTTTATTGATTACGTTTTGGTCTTCGCCATCAAAGCCTAATAGGGATACAACGGCTGCACGAAGTTGCGACACAGCACCATCTTCGTCAATTTTTGCTTCTAAACCGTATTCTTTAGCTGCAGGAGTCACTGCGTCACGGATAAATGCAGGCCATAAGTCTTTATTGCTTTCATCTTTGAACGTACGTTGCTGCGATACTAAGTAGCCCAGTGCAGTATTTGCTACACGAGGGTGGCTGTCACTTACAAATACTTCAAGTGTTTGCATTAACTTGGCGGCAGAGATAACGCCAGCCTTAAGCAGTGCATCGGTGGCCGATAATAGCGCTAAACGTTCGCGGTCAGTCAGCACTGTTGGCGCGTTTTCAATTAATGCGTTAAATTGCGCGTCATCCATTACCCAGCGGTAGTAGCCAAGAGCACCTTGGTCAGGGTAAATCCACTCTGGTGCAAAATCTAAATCAAGCGTTTGGCTTTGTTTGTTTAGTAAAACACTGGCTGTTTTAACGTTGTCGCCTGCACCGTATTTAATCGTTACTGGCACATTCCAAAGTTGTGCTGGCGCATCAACACCTGCATTTACAAAGCGGCTTTGTGAAATAGTTACTTTTTTGCCTTGCTGTTTAACACTTACAAGAGGAAAAGAAGACTGCTCGATAAATGATTTTAAAACACTGGCTACATCTTTATTTGATGCTTTACCTAGTGCTTGCCATAAATCAGCCGCTTCTGCATTTTTATAAGAGAAGTCTTTTAAGTAACGCTGAATCCCTTTTTGGAATGCTTCTTCGCCAATCCAGTTTTCAACCATTGCAAGTACTGAGCTACCTTTACTGTATGCAAGGCCTAAACCGTCCATAATGTCAGCTTCGGTTTTAATTGGCTTACGAATAGGCTTAGTGCTTAAGCGGGCGTCTAGTGCCATTACGTTATTTTGTGGTAAGTCTAAATGTGATTCAAACTCAGGGTTTAGCTGCTTGGTCATTTTAGCTGCCATCCAGCTTGCAAACGCTTCGTTTAACCACAGGTCATTCCACCACTTCATGGTTACCAAGTTACCATACCATTGGTGTGCTAGTTCGTGAGCAATAATAGATACGTTTCGTTGTTTCTTACTGCGTGTCGCTGCTGCTAAATCAACGAGTAAAATGTCTTCGCGGTAAGTTACTAAGCCTGAGTTTTCCATTGCGCCAAATGGGAATTCAGGTACGGCAACTGAGTCTAGTTTTTTATAAACATAAGGAATACCAAAATACTCTTCTAATGCTGCAAGTACGCGCGGCATATTATCTTTAGCATATTCGGCTAAATGAATTTTACCTTGAGGAGTAATAACACGCCCAGGAATAGGCATCCCTTCTATGTCTATTTCTTCAAACGGGCCAACAGCCATTGCAACTAAATACGATGGAATAGGCGGTGTTTTATCAAAAAAGTGGGTTGTCATATCACCATTTATTGTTGTTTTTAGTTCTGGTGTATTGGCATATACTTTTTGTGAACTTGGAGCCGTTATTGTTAACTGAAAAGGAATTTTATAGCTTGGTTCATCAAAAACGGGGAAGGCACGACGTGCATCACTCATTTCAAATTGGGTAAATAGGTAAGGTGTACCTTGATCCAATGTTTTGTATAACCCCACACTTTGGCGGTTGTAGGGAGCAGAAAAATCAATATTAAGTGTGTATTTACCTGGTTGAATTTTTTCATCACAGCTAAATTTAACTTTACCTGTTTTAAGTATTTCATTACTTAAGTCACAGTTTTCTTTACCTAAAAGTTGCGCCATTTTTACAGCATAATCCACACCGTTTAGCTCAATGTAATGTGTTGGTTTTAATACTTCTAAGACAATTTCAGTCATCCCTGTGAATGTATCTTTGCTTGGGTCGAGCGTTAGCGATACATTTTGCGAACTTGGTTTTGCGAGTTTTTCGATAACGAATTCGTTAGCGTTTGCTGCATTTATTGCTAGCGCAACACTCACAGTTAAGAGGCTTTTAAGAAACATAGTGATCCCTTGTTTATTGTTAGAAACGCCCAGATTATTATGGGTACAGTTTATCCTACCAGTTTTTGTGAGGCGCGTAATTGATTTAAGAAGTGGCTTTGATGGTAAATAGTAACAAAGTTTGTCAGTGGCTTTCGCGTGATAGAAAACGTTGCCAGCTGAGTTGTGTATTTATAATACGTACTTGTTGAATAACTGTATTTAATAAGCTGATTTCATCAAACTGACTGTTTGGGTATTCGTTAAAACCCATTAAATAATTAAAAGCATCTTTAGAGTTAGCCTGAAGCGCATAAATACGAACTTGTTGTTCAAAGTTAAGGCGTAAGCTACTAATGGCGGTTTTCATACCGAGCTGGTCAACGTTGGGGATATCACATTTTTGTAAATATCCGGCACGATCGCCTTCACCCGAAAACCAAATACGTACTTTTTCACTGTATCTGCCGGTTTTAGCCGGGAGATCAAACATAAGTCGCTGGTGGTTTTTAGACTTTATAAACTCAACATAATCGCTAAATCCTGCATCGATAAGTGCTTTATGTACAGGGACTAAGCGAGGCTTTATTTTACCGTGAGTATGGAAGCTAAAACATAAAATATCATCAATAATACAAAGATCATCAAGTGTTAAACAGCCGATTTCATCACTGTAAGCACCGCTGTAATAGGCTATTAATGGCAGCCAAAAGTGCCAATGTTTTGCTTGCTCGCGGGGGAGTCGAACATCACCGTATATATATCCATTATAAAGAGTGTGCAGTTCCATAGCTGAAAAAGGGCGGCGACCAAGATGGGTTTTCAACGTAATACCTTGAAAATAGTGAGATGTTTTATTTTATACCCAACTAGCACTAGATGCTAGTCGGGTTATCAGGCTTTAAGGTCCTGTGTGTAAATTATTATTCACTTAAAGCACGAGCTAAACCCGTAGGTTCAATCTCTACACATACTTGGTCATCATTCCAATTTATGCCAACTAATGCGTCGTCCTCATTTAAATCTTCAACCCATGCATCTAAAAATTCATCAAGGTTAATTTCTACCGGACTGTAATCTTTCCATTCTTCTTTGCACTGCGCTTTAGCCGCTTCTTCACTTTCCCAAAGCAGTAAAACATCAGTGTCGTCAAATTGGTTTGAGTCGCACACTACAAAGCCATTATCTTCTGCGCCCAGTGCCCAAATGACTTCGCTAACACGTACTTTTTCTACGAAGTTAACTAGCTGTGATTCAATTTCAATATCGCTCATGTGTTTACCTTATTAAGTTAGTGACGAGGATTAGTTTCTATTGCTGATTGACATTCGCTAAATTGTCCATGAAATGCAACAAGTTCACTGTACTGACTAAAGTCAGTTAATTCACGAAAGCTAATCCAATCAAGCAAGCAGTATAAACTGATGTTGAGGTATTCACAGCTTTTAAATTGTTCATCGTTTAAATGGTTGTTTAAAAAGCTTAATGTTTGTTCTATTCGCTCATTTTGCAGATTAAAAAATAATGCATCGCTTTGTGTATCTAAACCTGAGCGCTCGCATAATAGCATTTCAACAAGCGAGTCGTTGCATGCATTAATAGTGGTAAGTAAGTGCT
Organism: Pseudoalteromonas sp. BSi20480; assembly: GCF_000241365.1. NCBI lineage: Bacteria > Pseudomonadati > Pseudomonadota > Gammaproteobacteria > Alteromonadales > Pseudoalteromonadaceae > Pseudoalteromonas > Pseudoalteromonas sp. BSi20480. Next base: position 30,232 of record NZ_BADX01000015.1, read on the forward strand.
CTTGCGGCCAGTTTAGCTTTGATTTGCCTGTTTTCTCTAATAAGTAGCGTATTATTGAGTTTGAGTCGCTCAGTGTTAAATCACCATCAATTAAAATAGGTATTTTTCGGGCTGGGTTTTTATTGGCCATTTTAGGGCGGTCTTGAGCTGAAAATATGTCTAAGCTTATAAGCTCTATATTACAGTTGTTTTGCAGAGCCCATATTCTAATTCGGCGAACGTAAGGTGAGGGAACAGAACCAATTAATTGCATAATCACTCCAAAAAAAAGCCGCTAAAGCGGCTTTTATTAAACGTTAATAGCAGTAAAGCTCAATTTATTCTGAACGGCTAGTAACTTCAAGTAAATGGTAACCAAATTGCGTTTGTACAGGGCCCTGTACCTGGTTTATTGGGGCAGAAAAAACCACTTTATCAAACTCAGGAACCATCATACCTGGGCCAAACTCACCCAGAGCGCCGCCGTCTTGTCCTGATGGGCAATTAGAATGTACTTTTGCTAATTCAGCAAAGTCTTCGCCTTGTTCAATTTTTGTTTTTAAGTCTAAACATTGTGCTTCGCTGTCTACCAAAATGTGTCGTGCGCTTGCCACTGCCATAAAATCTCCTGATTATAAGTGGTGTTTTTTTAACCTAGTGTATTGCCATACTAGTTAGTTTGTACAAATTGTACCAGTATAAATTTAGATTTTAGACAGGGAATTTTCCACTGCCTTAATCATTTTTTCTGAATCTGGTTTTACTTTGCTGTTAAATCGTAAAATTGTTTTACGATCAGCAGATACCAAATATTTATAAAAGTTCCAATTGGGCGAACTTGTTTGCTCGTTTAAATGCTTGAATATAGGATTTGCATCACTCCCTCTCACTTCGCTGGTGGCGAACATAGGAAAGGTGACCCCATAATTAATAAAACAGACTTTGGCCGTTTCTTTTTCGTTATCTTCTTCTTGGAAAAAGTCATCAGAAGGGAAGCCCAATACTACAAGCCCTTCGTCTTTGTATGTTTTGTGTAGTTTTTCTAAGCTTTCAAACTGAGGGGTGAAGCCACAGTTACTCGCAGTATTAACAATTAACAGAGGTTTGTTTTTGTAGTCGCATAAATTAATGGACTCTTTAGAGCGAAGCTTTCGGATATCAACGTTAGTAAAATCGTCACAGGTTTGGGGATTTACGGCTTTATTATTTGGCTGTGTTTGTGCCATTAAAGTTGAACTAACCAGCAACGCAGTAAACCCTATTATCATTTTTTTAAGCATCATATTACCTAACTATCCGATTGTTTGATTGGCTGATCATACGCTAATATGGAGGAAATTGATCAACCACTTAAATTTACTATGACAACTCGCTTAGCAACTATTGACGACCTTAATGATATTGTCGCCATTTATAATGAAACCATAGAAGGGCGAATGGTAACGGCAGATACCGAAGAAGTAACCGTTGAAGAAAAAAAAGATTGGTTTAATAGTCATACACAAAAACGCCCAATTTATGTGTATTGCGAAAACGATACTGTACTTGCCTGGGTGAGTTATAAATCGTTTTACGGACGCCCTGCTTACGATGGAACCGTAGAAATGAGCATTTACATAACTAAAAATGCACAAGGTAAAGGCTTGGGTAAAAAGTTAATGCAGTTTGCGCAATCGGAGGCTAAAAAGCTTGATATTAACGTGTTACTTGGCTTTATTTTTAGCCATAATTTGCCAAGTGTAAAGTTATTTAAGCACTTTGGTTTTGATGTGTGGGGGGAGTTACCAAACGTTGCCGTTATGGATAATAACTTATACAGCCTAACCATATTTGGTAAGCATTTAGAATAAGTTACGCTTATTTATTGGTCATATTTGTTTACAAATAACGCACAGGAATGTGTGTTATTTTCGTGTTTTTATACTACGCTGGTAACATATTAATTTTATTGGTTGTAAGTGTAGTTTAATGGCTAGAAAAATATTGATCATAGACAGCAGCACCATCATAGCAATGAGAGTAAAAGTACTCTTAGAGCTCATTGGATGTAATGTTGAGCTGATTCATTTCTCTATGCTTGAGATGTTTACTCACGCCGAAAATTACGATTTAGTTGTTATAGCTCACGGTGTGCCGGTTGCACCTATTAAACCGCTAATTGATAAATTATCTCATGGGCGTTTATTATTACTTGCCCCTAAAACCGAAAACACAGAGCAGTTAACCGCATTTGCTGGCCTAAATAAAATAGTACCTGATGCTACGGTTGTTTATCCTTTCTTCTCTAATAAAGAGATCACCTCTCTTTTAGAAAGCTTATTAGAGCTAGACTCTAACCATATGATGCAACTGCCCACTATATTGTTGGTCGATCATATCCAAAATCGCCTTGATAATATGAAGAGCAATTTAATTGGCGCACATATTAAAACCCTTACGGCAAGCAGCTTAAATGACGCACTCACTATTGCAAAAAGTAATAAAATCGATATTTTAATTAGCGATTTTAGCCTTGGTGAAGCGACTGGCCTTCAAATATTTTCAAAATTAAAAGTGTCGCAACCAAATGCACGGTGCTTGCTTTTCACTTCCCGCCCTGACCAAGTTTCAATGATTGAAGCTATTCGCCAAGGTGTTGAAGACGTACTGATTAAACCGCTCAATGAAAATATTTTACTGCAATCAGTGCATAAGCTTTGGCAAACTGAATTATTAAAACGCCGCAATGCCGAGTTAGTTGAGCGCCTTCAAGAAACTGTCGATGCACTAATAGAAAAAGACAGTCTGCTACAAGTTATTTATAAACACACCCCTGACGCTATCATGCTATTTAAACGCAACGGTCAAATTATTGAAGCAAATGACGCTTGCTTAAGACTGTTAGATCTACCGTTTAGCGGGCTTTCTGGTAAATCTTTATTTGATTTTTTAGATAACGATTCGATTGCTGGAATCAAAGAAAAAATTTCAACATTAAACAGCAATCGTCAGTTCAGTTACGATTTACGTCTACCCATTAAAAGCGGTGGCACAGTACCTTTATTTGGCTCTTTTAACGAAATAGATCACCATGGTGAGATTGCACTGGCTGTAATTTTTAAAAATGTAACTCACTTAAAGCAAAAAGAAGAGCTACTTCAAGAAGCTAAAGGGTTACTAGAAGAAGAGGTCAAAGCGCGTACATCGCAGTTAGAGCATGCTAAAAATGTAGCCGAAGCGGCAAATTTAAGTAAATCAGACTTTTTAGCAAATATGTCACATGAGCTGCGAACCCCCATGCACTCAATTTTAAGCTTTGCACGCTTTGGACTCGATAAGCTAGAAGCTGGCGACTTTGCTAGAGAAAAGTTACTAAAATACTTATCTCGTATCGAGTGTAGTGGCGATAGGCTGCTATCTTTATTAAATAACCTTCTTGATTTATCAAAGCTTGATGTAGGTAAATTTCCGTTTAACCCGCGCCCTCATAATTTAGAAAGCATTATTAAAACAAGCATTGACGATGTGTCGGGCACGGCGATGGAAAAACAAATTAATATTATTTTTCCTGCGCCAGATTCACCGGTCATTGTGCAATGCGATGAAGAGCAAATTAATCAGTTGTTGCGCAACGTATTGGGCAATGCATTAAAGTTTAGTGAGCCCAAAAGTAACATCACGCTTAAATTAGCATCGGATGGCCAATTTGCTGATATTGAAGTCATTGATAGTGGTATAGGTATTCCTGAAGATGAACTTGATCATATTTTCACAAAGTTTGTGCAAAGCAGTAAAACAAACAGTGGTGCGGGCGGTACGGGGCTAGGCTTAGCACTTTGCCGAGAATTTGTATCGTTGCATCAAGGTCAAATTAGCGCGTGTAATAATACCAATGGTGGTGCCACAGTTCACATAAAATTACCACTTGAAATAAATTTAGACGAACACCTAGTCGATGAATAAAAGTACGCTAAAACAGTAAGTTGTTTATGTTAATACAATTTATTTTTGAATTTAAAAGGATGATTTAGTTATGGCTTTAACAAAAATACTAGCAGTAGATGACGAGCCCTTTAACCTTGAGATAATTGAAGAAATTTTAGAAGACTTAGATTTTGAGTTAAGGCTAGCCAACAGTGGCCCTGAATGCTTGGATATGGTTGAGGACTATATGCCTCAAGTTATTTTACTTGACGTAAGCATGCCGCAGATGAGTGGTTACGAAGTGTGTAAAACACTTAAATTAAACCCAAGTACCGCACATATTATTGTTATGTTTGTATCTGCAAGAGGAACTGTGGAGGAGCGCATGGAAGGCTACTCAGCCGGCGCTGAAGATTACATAGTAAAACCATTTGGGCATGATGAGCTTAGATCTAAATTAAAAAATCTAAACCAAGTATTAGTAGAGAAACAAAGCCTAGAAAAACAAGTAGAAGCGGCAACTTCAACCGCGTTCAATGCAATGGCTAACAGCAGCGAAATGGGGCAAATAGTCAACTACGTAGAAAGCATAGCACTCATAACTAACCCAGACGATTTAGCAAAAGCACTTATTGATTGCCTACAATCTTTTGATTTACAAAGTAATGTAGAATTTAGATACGACTCTATTGTTAAACATTATGCTTTACATGGTGTTTGCTCGCCTATTGTGATCGAGCTATTTGAAATGCTTAAAAACAAAGGCCGTTTGCATGAGTTTTCGCAGCGCTTATTAGTTAACTACGAGCTAATTAGTTTACTCATCTTAAACATGCCAGGACACGATCCTGATAAACACGGCAGAATACGCGATCACGTGTGCTTTATTGTTAGTGTTACAGAGCAGCAGTTACGCGCCATAATAACTAAGAACTTATTAGATGCGCAGCAGGTAAAACTAAACGCAGTAGCAAGTACAGTACACAGTAAATTTCATGGTTTGATAGATTTACTTAATGAAAATCGCTTAAACAACGAACAAGTATTTAAAAAACTTCAGGAAGAGCTTGAGGTTAGAATTCCAACAATGGGTTTAGACGAAGACCAAGAAATTTTTATCTATAAAAAAGTAGATGAAACAATTCAAAATTCTGTAGCCCGCGAGGAGTCTGTTATTCAAGTAAAAGAGGCGTTCGCAGACATTGAAACAGAGCTTTCGATACTGCTAAACCATAGCCAATAATAAACACATAGACTTACTTTTAGGGCTTGTTTGCCATTAATATAGGGTTTACCGCCCTATAATGGCGAATAATCACACTCCAATAGCTCTGATTTGCTTTAGTACTAAATAGGCTTCTATGAATTTATGCATCTCGTGGTAAGCCTTTTTCCACTATCCTAATAAGTCTTTGCGTTTTTCTAAGTGAGGGTTGTTTATTGTTTTGCTGCTCCAGTGCCCATTGAATATGCTCTTTTACTAGATCACTACAACCATCAATTTTTTGTTCTAACGCGCTAATAATATCAGGGTCAAAGTTTGCATTACCTAAACCAACGGCTAAATTACGTAACCAACGTTCATGTCCAATTCGGCGAATTGGGCTGCCTTCGGTATTTTTTAAAAATGTGGTTTCATCCCAACTAAACAGCTCAAGCAAGTCTTTGTCTTTTAACTGCGTGCGCGGATGAAAGTCTTGTTCGTCGGTTATTTGTCCATAGCGGTTCCACGGGCAAACTAATTGACAATCGTCGCAGCCATAAACTCGGTTACCTAATAAAGTTCTGTATTGCTCAGGAATAGGGCCTTGGTGTTCTATTGTTAAGTATGAAATACACTTACGGGCATCAACCACATAAGGTTCTACAATTGCACCTGTAGGACATAAGGTTATGCAGGCTACACACTTACCGCAGCCTTCAAAGGTATTTTCATTATCAACAGGTAAAGGTAAATCAATAAACAATTCACCTAAAAAAACCACGATCCAGCTTCTTTGTTTATTAGTAATGAATGTTTGCCACGCCAGCCCAGCCCCGCTTTTTCAGCCAATTGGCGCTCTAGTACAGGGGCAGAATCAACAAAGGGTCTAAAACCATATTCACCTACTTCTTGTTCTATTTTTTGGCCGAGCTTTTTTAATCGATTACGAATTAATTTATGGTAGTCTCGACCAAGTGCGTAACGGCTAATATAGGCTTTTTGTTTGTTTTTTAATGTTTTAGCAAAGCCAGCATCGGGGGGCAGGTAGTTCATTTTTACCGATATAACACGTTGTGTGCCGGGAATAAGCTCGTCAGGGCGAGCGCGTTTCATTCCATGTGCCGCCATATAATCCATTGAGCCATGAAACCCGGCGTCAAGCCAACGTTGAAGCTGTTGTTCATGCTTACTCAAATCTATATCAGTGATCCCTACTTCGCTAAAGCCGAGTTCTTTTCCCCATGCTTTTATTTGCTGGGCTAATTTAGGGTAGTCAGGAGTTAGGTTGCTCACACATATTCACGCATATTAAATAATCGCCCTGTAATTTAGCATAATTACAGGGGTGTGTTGAGGTTTACGCATCAATAGGTGTTTAAACGTAAACCGCGTTTATGATAAAAATTAAAGTACAAAGCGTTTTAATTGCTGCTGTGTTTGTAAGCTTAACTCTTGTGATAATTGGCTGTCGGCAAGAGCGGTGTCTATTTGCTGTTTAGCCTGCTCGCCTAATTCAACAATTTGCTCTACCGATTGATGGGTTAAATTTTGCGTATCCTCTAATAAATGCACGGCACTGGCAATTTGCTGTAATTGCTGTTGATTACTCTCAAATTCATTAAGCATTTTACTAAACCCTTCAGAGGTTGAACAAATTGAACTTTGTGCATTTTTAGAATGGTTAATAAGTTGCTCTGACTCTTTATTTGTTTCACTTACTAGGTCGTTCATTTGGGTTATAAAATCACTGATTTGGCGAGTAGCTCCACTTACTTTAACCGAGAGGGTACGTACTTCATCAGCAACAACAGCAAAACCACGCCCGGCTTCTCCTGCTCGCGCAGCTTCTATCGCGGCGTTAAGCGCGAGTAAGTTAGTTTGATCAGAAAACTCCTCAACCATTTTTAAAATACTGCGAATATTCTCACTGTTTTCCTTCAAGCCATCAACGGTGCTCGCAAAACTGCCTAACATATCAGTTATTAACTGCACTTTTTCAACCAGAGAACTCAGCTCTTGAGCTGAGAGTTTTACAAAGGCTAAGTGCTCATTATTTACAGTATGAACACTGTCGGTATTGCCCACAATATTTTGTAAGCTTTGTGTTATTTGGTTACTGGCATCAATAATTGTATGACTTAAGGTAATTTGCTGTTCGCTCGAATTTTCCGTACTTTGCATTGACTCAGTTGCGGCTTTATTACTTTGTGCGCTGGCTTCAGCGCTTGTGTAAGTCGTGTTAAGTAATTGGCTTAAGTGGCTTGTAAAATCGTTATATTGCGTACTTAACGTTTTAAATTCGTCGTATGAAAAATGCGGAAGTTTAGCGTTTAAATTGGCATCTTGTTGATTAATTTTAATAAGCGTATCGCACATTGCTTTTACAGGGCGAACAATCAAAAAGCGCATGTAAAAAAGCGTAAACGCAAAGCCTGAAATAATAACCAAGGTTAGTAGCCAAAAAAGGCCAAGATTTTGTTGCTCACTTAAGCTGTCATAAAGCCAAAACAAAGTAATAGCTTGAAACAAAAAAACAAAACTTAAGTTACCAACAATTTTACGCGTTAGAGTAAAAAAGAATGTTTGTTCGATGTAATTATAAATTTTCATTAAGCCACTCATCTTGCTTAAACCTATGTTTGAACGCTTTTACGCAGGCATTTGCAAGGTATAAGCGACTCTATTTATCAGCTAACGATAGCAAATATGCCTTGGATTGCATGGGAAAGTTAGTAAAAATCCCGTCTAAACCGAAGTCACGCATAAGTGCAATATCTTGTTGTTTATCGACTGTATAAGCGTAAACTTCAAGCCCGCGTTTTTTACCATCATCTACAAACGCTTTGTTAATAAAATTTTTATCTACATGCACACTAAATGCATTTAAGTCTTGTGCAAACTTTGCATAATTAATTGGAATAGAAGACGTTAAAGCGCCTATTTTTAACCAGGGTAAACGCTTTTTAAGCCATTGTAATTGATGATGATCAAACGATGATACTAAAATATTAGCACATGAAATGGTTCCCGCACTGATATTACGTTCAAGCTGGTCAGCAAACTTTTCAAGTTCAAAGGTATGCTTAAGTTCTAAATTAAGTAAGGTTTTATTGTTATTCCAATCAAATAACTGTTGTAGCCTTGGTATACATTCGCCATTACCCGCATCAAGCTTTGTAAGGGTTGCTGCATCAAACTCACTAACTTTGCCTTTTCCGTTCGTGGTTCTGTCTAGCCACGAGTCATGTATCAGCATGTAATCATCGGTAGCGCTTTGAATATCTACTTCAATGCCGTCTACACCCATATTTAAGGCTTCTAAAATGGCACTTTTAGTGTTTTCGGGAAAGTGCCCGCTAGCGCCCCTGTGTGCAAAAACTTTCATTTTCGAGCCTTCTTGGTTATTGACCATGTTTCAAAGCATGCAGCGCTTACAATAAGTGCGCCGCCAATCAGGGTCATTAATGTTGGGCGTTCGTGAACAATAATAATAGCCAAAATAGTACCGTACAACGGTTGTAAGCACGAAATTAGCCCTGCCGTTGCGGCTGATAAATGTTTTAGGCTTGCTGCAAATAGCGAGTGCGGTGTAGCGGTAAATATAATGCCAGCGACGGCAATTAATATAAGATCTTGATTACTCACCTCGTACACAGGCACTTCAATAAATGCGCACAGCATTATGCTCGCTACCAAGGTTTGGTAAAACATCGTCTGTGGGCCGCCGTATTGGCTAAAATAGCGTTTGTGAGTAATGTTTCTGACAGAGAAAAACAACGCAGATACCACGCCAGTAATAACACCAAGTGTTACATCGTCACCTAAATCAGCACTTGGTACTAATAAATAAATACCCAAAACAACTACACCAGCGCTTATAATATCTTTTGCTTGAGGTTTACTTTTATTAAATAAAGGCTCTAAAAACACGGTCATTACTGGATAGCTAAAAAATGCAAGCATACCAATGGTTATGCCTGCCATTTGCATACCTGCAAAATAAGTCACCCAATGTAGCCCTACTGTAACACCTAAAAATAAAGCAATAAGGTAGTCTTTGGGATTGTTTAACTTAATTTGTTTTTTCCCGAATGAAAGCATTGCCAATATTGCCAAACCAGCAATAGCTGTTCGGTAAACTGTAATATCCAGGGCATTTAAACCAATGAGTTTGGCAAAAAGGGCAGTTCCCCCAAAAAGTAACACGGCAATATGTAGGTAAATTAAGCTTTGCTGTTGTGGCTGCATTTAAACATCATCTCCTTTTTTTAATATGTTATCACCGAGGGGGCGTCAACAAGATGAATTTTTTTGAAACATGACAAATGTCAGCAAAGTTAATGACACTTCACACTCTTATTATTTTTACGTACTGGCATAGTTATCCTACTTAACAGGAGAGTGCTATGAATAGTTTAGTTTTAATGAGTCTTGATATTAGCGAGTTTTTTGATTCGCTTAATTTTACTATTAATTACATTGATTATTTTATGCTGATAAGCATTTTTGTGGTATCTATATTTATTAATAAAAAGAGTGCTTTAAATAAAAATAATACACCAGAGGTGCTAGCATGAGTTCGCAAAGTAGCTTTTCTCAACAAACGGATAAAACGTTTTGGAAATACGGCCATTTAATTTTTACAGGCTTTTACTTACTGCCATTAATTATTAATTTTGACCAATTTACAAAAAGCCAAATGGGCCTATGTTTAGCTTTTTATATTGCCTTTATTATCTTGTATGTAAAAGCAATTAACTGCGATAACACAAAAATAACCACCTTATTTTTAGCCTTGCTCGCTATTTGTTTTAGCGCCACTTTTTTTACCTCCGGCACACCTACCTTATATGGCTTTGTTGCCTATGTAGCTGGGTATAGTTATAACTTAAAACAGCGGTTTTATGCTGCATTAGCCATTGTGGTGGCGCTTTTTACAAGTTCGTATTTAAGCGATATGGGAAAGCTTCAATACTTTTTGGCTGTGGCCTTAATATTATGTGCCGCCTTATTTAGTTATGGAATTGCAGCAAAAAGAGAACGCGACCATAAAAAGCGCGAGCAAGAAAGTGCAAACCAATTAGAGCAATTAGCTGCTATTGCTGAGCGTGAACGTATAGCGCGTGACCTACACGATATTTTAGGCCACTCACTCTCATCTATTGCATTAAAGGCCGAGCTGGCTAATAAGCTAAACCAAGGTGAGCGCTACGAGCAAGCAAACAACGAAATAGCTCAAGTAGCAGACCTTGCAAGGCAGTTACTTAGCGATGTACGCAGTGCCGTAAGCGACTTAAAAGAGCTCAATTTGGTAAGCCAAGTTGCTCAGTTAAAACAGCGGTTATTAGAGCAAGATTTTAATATTACGTTTAACGTTGAGTTATCTGTGCTACCTGCCAAGGTAGAGGGCATTGCTAGTTTAATAATTAAAGAGTCAGTCACTAACTTACTACGCCATAGTTCAACTAAAAACAGCGCAATAACAATTAAGCAAACATCCCAGCAATTACTCATTGAAGTAATAGATAATGCACCCTGTGGCAGGCTCGAGGCAGGCAACGGTTTAAACGGTATAAAAGAACGAGCAGAGCAAATACAAGGTAGTGCAACTTTTACCTGTGGCGAACAATTTACATTAAACGTAGTACTGCCAATTTCATCTGAGGATTTACAATGATCAAAATGTTTTTAGTGGAAGATCAGGCGCTAGTGCGTGACGCTGTTAGTGCACTACTTAGTCTAGATTTTAATATTGACGTAATTGGCCAAGCAAGCAACGGGCTAGATGCTCTAAATGCTATTAATGCGCTTGATGAAGATGCAATGCCAGATATTATTTTAACCGATATTGAAATGCCTAAAATGAACGGCATAGAACTTAGTGAAAAAATAGCAATGCAATTTCCGGCTATAAAAATGGTGATCATGACCACGTTTTCACGCGCTGGGTATATTAGGCGCTCGTTAAGTGCCGGTGTTAAAGGATTTATATTAAAAGAAGCCCCGAGTGACGAGCTAATCAACGCACTCAAAAAGGTAATGCAAGGGCAAAAAGTGATTGACCCAGAGCTTGCAATTAACGCTCTAGACGATGCCGATCCACTTACCGACAAAGAGCGAAAAGCATTAAAGCTTGCAAGCGATGGACTTAAAACGAGCGAAATAGCCACACAGTTATTTATAAGTGAAGGCACAACGCGTAACTATCTGTCAGACGCAATTGCCAAACTTAATGCAACAAACCGAATCGACGCAGCACGTATAGCTAAACAAAAAGGGTGGTTATAAACACATGTGATTAAGGTTTATAAATTTAACACAAACCCTTACTATGTTAGTCATAACAACAAAAGTAACGAACAACGCTTAAAGTAAGCTTAAAATTCGCAAAAAGAGGGTTAAATGGCAAATTTAATAGATTTAACAGTAAAAAACAGTGTCGCAGTTTTAACAATGAACACCGCAGAAAATCGACACAATCCAGCGTTTTTGGCTGAATTTAATTTACACCTTGATCATATAGAGGCTGATAAAAGCATTCACTCGGTGGTACTTACCTCAGCAAGCGATAAAAGCTGGTCGCTGGGTATTGACCTTGAGTGGATGGCAAACCCAAGCATTTTACCAGCAGCTATTTCTGACTTTATGTTGCAAATAACACAGTTGCTACAACGTATTGTTACGTTTCCTATGCCTATTATTGCAGCCCTCAATGGTCATACTTATGGTAATGGAGCCGTGCTTGCCTGTGCCTGTGATTTTAGATTTATGAAATCAGACAAGGGCTTTTTTTGCTTTCCTGAAGTGGATGTACTGGTGCCTTTTGTACCGTCTATGTTTCCTATTATTAATAAAGCGATACCGCAAACCTTCTTTAATAGGCTAGCAATGACGGGCGAACGGGTGGGGGCACAACAACTGTTTGAAAACAACGTAATAGAAGCTGTATTTTCTAACAGTGACGAACTGCAAGCCGGTGTAATTGAATTTGCAGCGCAGTTTAATAAAAACCGTTGGATTTACGCTCAAAACAAATCGCAAATGAACAAACACATCTTACAAACTATTAAAGAAGAAGACCCTGCTTTTATCGATAACGTCAGTAAAATGTTATACAAAAATCTTCACAAAACTAAGTAATGGCTTAGTCACTGATGCAGCTTAATCACAATGACACAATTAAGCTGCATAATTAAGGACATATTAAGGCCCTATACGCTAGGTTTAAAAAGCTAAATAACTGATAGGTGAGCTTTGTTTAAATATTAAGTGCTTTTACCTGTCTCATTTTACGTATATGGGTTAAAATAACCTTCATAACCAACTAACAAGATAGTGAATGTCAAACCAAGATCCAAATCTCAGTCGAGAACAAGAAAAGTACGAAAACCCCGTCCCTAGCCGTGAGTTTATACTTACTCATCTTCAAGAGCGTTCAAAACCAGCTAACTACGCACAATTATGTGAAGAACTAGCCGTTAATGATGAAGAGCGTCAGATTGCATTTAAACGTCGCCTTCGTGCCATGGAGCGTGATGGTCAGTTATATTTTAATAAATTTAAATGCTATGCACTTATTGACGAAGCCGGTTTAACCAAAGGTAAAGTAATAGGCCACAGAGACGGTTTTGGCTTTTTAGAAGTTGAAGGCGAGAGCAAAGATTGGTTTATTGCCAAACATCAAATGAACATGGTGTTACATGGCGACATTGTACTAGCTAAAGGTACAAAACGTGGCTCTGGCTCAAAATGCGATGCCCGTATTATTAAAGTGCTTACCAACGAGCGCGCCCCTATTGTAGGGCGTTACTTTGTTGAGCATGGTGTTGCAGTTGTAGTCGCTGAAGATCCGCGTATTACGCAAGACATCATGATTTTACCAGGCAACGAAAACGGTGCCCGCCACAACCAAATGGTGCAGGTTAAAATCACTCAAAATCCTAGCCGCAATATGAACGCAGTAGGTAAAGTGGTTGATGTACTAGGTGAGCATTTAGCACCAGGTATGGAAATTGAAGTTGCCCTTCGTAATCACGACATTCCGCATGTTTGGCCAGAAGAGGTTGACGCACAAGTCGCCCACTTAGGCGAATTTGTAGAAGATGCAGACAAACAAGGCCGCGTAGATTTACGCGACTTACCGCTTGTTACGATAGATGGCGAAGACGCCCGCGACTTTGACGACGCAGTGTACTGTGAGCCTAAAAAATCAGGCGGTTGGCGTTTATGGGTTGCTATTGCCGATGTGTCGCATTATGTAGGCATGAATACACCACTTAACAAAGAAGCCATTGCACGTGGTAACTCAGTGTATTTTCCTGAGCAAGTTATTCCAATGCTACCAAAAGTACTGTCTAACGGGTTGTGTTCGCTTAACCCTAAAGTAGACCGCCTTTGTATGGTTGCTGAAATGACCGTATCAGCGGCAGGTAAATTGTCGGGTTATAAATTTTACGAAGCGGTGATGAATTCTCACGCCCGTTTAACTTACACTAAAGTAAACGCCATTTTACAAAATGACGAAAAGCTTCGCGAAGAATACGCACCCGTAGTGCCACATTTAACTGATTTACAGCAAATGTACATGGCGCTTAAATCAGCACGCCAAGAGCGTGGTGCTATTGAATTTGAAACACTCGAAACGCGCTTTGTATTTAATGCACACCGTAAAATAGAGTCTATTGTGCCTGTTATCCGCAACGACGCGCACAAACTCATTGAAGAATGTATGATTTTAGCCAATGTGTCAGCGGCTAAATTACTCGAAAAGCACGAGGCCAGTGCACTTTACCGTGTGCATGATGAACCCGACAGCGAAAAGCTTGGTAACTTTACACAGTTTTTAACTGAGTTAGGGATTCAGAGCACATTAGGCGACGAACCAACGCCTAAAGAAATTACACAAATATTAGCTAAATTAGGCGAGCGCCCAGAGGCCGAGCTTATTCAAACTATGCTGCTGCGCTCAATGAAACAAGCTGTTTATCAGCCAGATAACATAGGTCACTTTGGTTTGGCGTTATCGGCTTATGCGCACTTTACATCGCCTATTCGTCGTTACCCAGATTTAGTTGTACACCGTGCAATTAAAGCGGTGCTAAAAGCACAGGGTCAACAAACGTCAGGCGCATACGCGTACACTGACGATGAAGTAGATCAATTAGGCGAGCAATGTTCAACCACTGAGCGCCGTGCAGACGACGCGACTCGCGAAGTAGCCGACTGGCTTAAATGTGAGTTTATGCAAGACCACGTTGGCGATGAGTTTAACGGGGTTATTTCGTCGGTTACAAACTTTGGTTTATTTATACGATTAGACGATTTACAAATTGATGGTTTAATTCATGTTACTAATTTAGGCGACGAGTTTTTTGCACATGATGCTGCAAAACATTGCCTGATTGGTGAACACAGCCACACCGTTTACCGACTTGGCGATAAAGTAACGGTGCAAGTTGCCTCAGTCAGTTTAGACGACCGCCGTATAAACTTAGTACTTAAAGGCGATGTAGCACAAGATAGGTATTCACGCCGTCGTGCACCTAAAGGTAAAGGCCCAGCGAGTGTGCGCTCACAATTAAAAGCAGGCAAAGTACCGGGTAAAAAGTCAGACGACAAGCCAAAAGGTAAAAAAAGCCAGCCGGTAAAGGCAAAGCTGCTGGTAAGTCGGCGGTTAAAGCCAGCGAAGGCACCGCAAAGAAAAAACCGAAAAAGAAATCGGCTAAAAAGCCTAAAAGACCAGGCAAAAATGCCCGTAAACGTACAAGCCCAGGAGCATAAAATACGTGAGTAATGAATTAATTTTTGGCTTTCACTCTGTTGAAGCAATTTTAGCAAAAGAGCCTGAGCGATTTTTAGAAATTTACGCCCTTAAAGGCCGTGATGATAAACGCTTAACACCGATTATTGATGAAGCACGTAAATTTGGTATTTCAGTACAATTTATGCAGCGTAAAGCACTTGATAACAAGTCGAAAGACGAGCAGCATCAGGGAATTATTGCTAACGTAAAAGCGGCGCCAACGTACAACGAAAAAGATTTAGATGTGATCATTGCGCGTGAAGAAACTCCATTTTTACTCGTACTTGATGGCATAACCGACCCGCATAACTTAGGTGCATGCTTGCGTAGTGCAGATGCCGCTGGCGTACATGCGATCATTGTTCCTAAAGATAAGTCGGCAAAGCTTAACGGTACAGCACGAAAAGTAGCGTGTGGCGCAGCAGAAACAGTGCCCCTTATTCAAGTCACTAACCTCGCACGTACGCTTCGTGAAATTAAAGATGCTGGCGTATGGGTAGTTGGCACAGCAGGCGAAACCGACACGCATGTATTTGATGCAAGCTTAACAGGCCCAATGGCCATAGTTATGGGCGCAGAAGGTGAGGGGATGCGCCGTTTAACGCGTGAGCATTGCGATGTATTGGTTAAAATTCCAATGGCAGGGTCGGTGTCTAGCTTAAACGTATCGGTTGCAACCGGTATTTGTTTATTTGAAGTATTACGCCAACGTAACGCAAATAATTAAATTGCGTTAGTTTAAAGCTAAGCA
>NZ_BADX01000014.1:0-780 GCF_000241365.1 Pseudoalteromonas sp. BSi20480
TGTTTTTGCTGGTGGTTATGGCGCACTGTTACAGCAACAATTTGAAGGTAGTATTTTTGATTCTTTATTAGTAATGAAAGGTTTAAATTTTTGGCGAGATTTAAGCAAAACAAGCTAAAAATAAGAAAAATCAGCGACTTTTGCATGAATATTGAACATTTAACCAATAAAATCGCATTTTTTTAATTTTATTGTTGCATCCCAATAAACCTTACTCTAATATCTCGCCCCGTACTAAAGCAGTGCCGACTTAGCTCAGCTGGTAGAGCAACTGACTTGTAATCAGTAGGTCAACCGTTCGACTCGGTTAGTCGGCACCACTTTCCTTTTACCGAAAGTGAATTAGTAGAGAATTATCGTGGAGGGGTTCCCGAGCGGCCAAAGGGATCAGACTGTAAATCTGACGGCTCAGCCTTCGCTGGTTCGAATCCAGCTCCCTCCACCACTTTATTCTTGACGGTTAGAGGTAGATTAAGAACAGATTCCTAACGCGGGCATCGTATAATGGCTATTACCTCAGCCTTCCAAGCTGATGATGCGGGTTCGATTCCCGCTGCCCGCTCCAGTTCTTGTGTTGCTGATATAGCTCAGTTGGTAGAGCGCACCCTTGGTAAGGGTGAGGTCGGCAGTTCGACTCTGCCTATCAGCACCAGTCTTAAGAATCTTCTTGATTACTTCCTTTATCTGTCAGAAAATACTATTTGAAAAAATTAACTTAATCTACCTTCGGTGGATTATTTTCATATGTAATCTAGATACACAAAACTGATAGGTTCCGTC
>NZ_BADX01000013.1:0-32724 GCF_000241365.1 Pseudoalteromonas sp. BSi20480
CTTTTTTACGTGTAATGAGTGCTCTAAAGGAACTTTGATCAAACTCTTTTTTACTGATCATTACTTTGGCTACTAGATTACTCGCCATTATTAATAGTGTAATGTATATCTAAAATTTTTAAGGATGAAAGTAGGTCGGATGAATAAATTAAACAATCAAAATAATTATATTAAAAATACAGGAGTTGAAGGTAATAAACGCCTAGTTACAATTAGTGTTAGTAGAAATAATATAATTATAAAAAATGGTATAGGACGCTTTAAGCGAGGTCCCTATAAAGGAGCTTCCTTATCATTAAGTCCAGAAGAAATAACAACCCTTTATCAAGTTGGCACCGTTGTTGGTGGCTATGTTATTGGAACAATCACAACTAACTATTTCACAAAAAAAGGAGCTCAGGCGTCTAGAGGAACAAGTAAAATATGCAATTTTAAAAAGCCTCTATATAAAAAAATTTGTGGTAAGCCCCTTTATTTTCGTAATGAAGCTTTAGATATAAATGGTAGAACAATTGAAATTTTTAGGTGTGATGACGGCCATGAGTACATACAACCAGTGATATCTGCTGTGAAACTCCCTCATAAAAAAACGCGAACTTAGCCGCGTTTTATTATTTAATTACTTTTAAACAATTACTGCCAAGAACGCTCAGCAGCGAGTTGCTTTTCAAACGCATCAATTTGTGGGTTTAGCGTTTCGGTTACCCCAATAAAGTCTAAGCCACTCAATAAGCGCTCTTTTACTTCTTTACTAATATCAAAGTTAATTGGTGCAAACTTACTGCTTGTTAGGGTTTGATTTTCAAGATCGATTTGAATGTTTATATCGTCGTGTTGCTCACTAAGTACAAACAATTGCTCAAGCGTATCAGCTGGTAGGGCAATGGCTAGCATTTGGTTGTTGCCACAGTTATTAAAGAAAATATCGGCAAAGCTTTCCGCTAAAATTACTTCAAAACCATATTGCTTAAGCGCCCACGGCGCATGCTCACGTGATGAGCCACAACCAAAGTTGTCACGCGTTAATAATATTTGCGCGCCTTGGTAGCATGGGCGGTTTAAAATAAAATCAGGATTTGGTTCGCCGTTTTCTAGGTAACGCCAATCGTAAAACAGTGCTGCATCAAAACCATCACGGCTAGTTGATGTTAAAAACTGCTTAGGAATAATTTGGTCTGTATCTACATTGTTTTTATCAAGTGGGGCCATTAAGCCACTAAAAAATACGCTCATTAGGCTTCTCCTCTTATATCAACAAAGTGACCATGTACTGCAGCAGCGGCTGCCATTGCTGGGCTTACTAAGTGCGTACGCCCGCCACGGCCTTGGCGGCCTTCAAAGTTACGGTTAGACGTAGATGCACAGCGTTTGCCCGCTTCTAAGCGGTCGTCGTTCATTGCTAAACACATTGAACAGCCCGGCTCGCGCCACTCAAAACCTGCCGCTTTAAAAATATCGGCTAAGCCTTCGTCTTCGGCTTGCTTTTTAACTAAGCCTGAACCCGGTACAATTAATGCCTCTATGCCTGCTACTACTTGCTTGCCTTCAACAATTTTTGCCGCGGCACGTAAATCTTCAATACGGCTATTTGTACATGAGCCAATAAAGACCGTATCTACTTTCGCGCTTGATAATTTATCGCCGGCTTTTAAGTCCATGTATTTAAGCGCACTGCGTATAGCGTCGGCTTTAATTAAATCTGGCTCTTGGTCTGGGTCTGGTATGCATTCATCAACACCAATTACTTGCTCTGGGCTTGTCCCCCACGTAATTTGCGGCTGAATATCGTCGGCATTTAGCTCAACAACTAAATCAAAGTGTGCACCTTCATCTGATTTTAAGGTTTCCCAATATTCAACTGCTGCATCAAAGTCAGCGCCTTTTGGTGCAAACGGACGACCTTTTAAGTAATCATACGTAATTTGGTCAGATGCTATTAAACCCGCTTTAGCACCCATTTCTATGCTCATGTTACATAGCGTCATACGGGCTTCCATTGAAAGTGCTTCAATGCCTTCACCGCAAAATTCAGCAACATAACCTGTGCCACCAGCGGTACCTAACTTGCCTATAACCGCCATAATTAAATCTTTAGAGGTTACTGTTGGGCGAAGCACACCGTTAATTTGAATTTTTAACGATTTTGCCTTTTTTTGCTGTAGCGTTTGCGTTGCTAATACATGCTCAACCTCAGAGGTACCAATACCATGTGCTAATGCGCCAAACGCACCATGCGTAGAAGTATGGCTATCACCACATACAATGGTAGTGCCAGGCAGCGTAATACCTTGCTCTGGGCCCATTACATGCACAATACCTTGGTTAATTGAGTTTAAATCGTAAAGTACAATGCCAAACTCTTTACAGTTCGCGTCTAGCGCCATTAACTGGTTTTTAGAGACTTCGCTTGCGGCATCAAGTGATCGGCTTTTAGTCGATACATTGTGATCCATCGTTGCAAAGGTTTTTTCTGGGCAACGCACCGTACGGTTTTTTTCACGTAAGCCTGCAAAAGCCTGTGGTGATGTCACCTCGTGAACTAAATGGCGGTCAATATAAAGTAAATCAGTTTGCTCGTTTATGCTGGCAACGGTGTGTGCTTGCCAAATTTTGTCGTATAACGTTTGGGCCACTTGCTAATTCCCTACTTTGTTAAGTCGCAGCATAACGGTGCTGCGATTTATGTATTAAATACGTGAAACAATGGCTGCTGCCACATCGTTTGTGCTGTATCCACCTTGTGGGTAGATATCTGGCGTGCCAACGCCTGCTTCTACGGCTTCGGCTACGGCTTTTTCAATGGTGCGTGCTGCTTCGTCTTGCCCTAATGAGTAACGTAGCATAAGTGCGGCACTTAAAATTTGTGCAATCGGGTTTGCAACGCCTTTACCTGCAATATCTGGCGCGGAGCCACCGGCTGGTTCATACAAACCAAAGCCCGATTGGTTTAAGCTTGCTGATGGTAATAAGCCCATTGAGCCTGTGATCATCGCACACTCATCTGACAAAATATCACCAAATAAGTTATCGCAAAGTAGCACGTCAAACTGGCTAGGCTGTTTAACTAACTGCATAGCTGCGTTATCTACGTATATGTAATCTAGGCTTACTTCTGGGTAGTCTTTACTTACTTCGGTGACTACTTCACGCCATAATACGCTTGATGCAAGTACGTTGGCTTTATCAACAGAGGTAACATGGTTACTACGTAATTTTGCTGCTTCAAAGGCAAAACGGGCAATGCGTTCAATTTCTTTACGCGAGTAGTTTTGCGTATCAAAGGCAAACTCTTCTTCGCCTTCGCCACCTCGCCCTTTTTCACCAAAGTAAATGCCGCCGGTAAGCTCGCGTACACATAAAATATCAAAGCCTTTTTCGCTAATATCAGCACGTAATGGCGATGCTGCGCTAAGCGCCGGTAAAAGCTGTGCTGGGCGTAAGTTACAAAACAAACCAAAGTGCTTACGAAGCGGTAAAAGCGATGCACGCTCAGGTTGCTCATTTGGTGGAAGGTTTTCCCACTTAGGGCCACCTACTGAACCAAATAAAATGGCATCGGCGTTTTCACACGCGCTTAGTGTTTTTGGTGGTAATGCTTCACCAAATTCATCAATGGCTGCACCACCAATAGCATGATGCTCGCGGTTTAGAGTAAAACCAAACTTATTGCTTACAGCATCAAGTACTTGCTCTGCTGCTGCCATTACTTCTGGGCCAATACCGTCGCCTGCTAATACGGCAACGCTGTAGTTTGATTTACTCATCCTGCTTTCCTTTGTTGTTTTAAATCAGACACTTTTTGTGCACGATAAATTAAGTTGTAAACACGGATCATGGCGCGTACCGACGCTTCTACCACATCCGCTGCAATGCCCGCACCGTGGTAAGGGCGGCCATCGTATTTAGCTATAATATTTACTTGGCCTAATGAGCTTGCACCTTGGCCTGTCGCTTCTAAGTTATATTCAATCATTTCAACGCTCATACAGGTTAAGCGCTCAATAGCTGCAAACGACGCCTCTACTGGGCCATTACCTGTTGCGGCTTCTTGTTTAACTTCGCCATCAATCACCATACCAATAGTAGAGCTGGCTACCGATTGCGAGTTAGACGCTGAGTTAACAAACTCTAACTGGTATTTTTCATCTTTGTCGTTAATTTGATTTAAGTAAATCATGGCTTCAAGGTCGTAGTCGTACACCGTGCCTTTTTGATCAGCTAGGGCTAAAAAGCTTTCGTATAGGCTGTCCATATCGTAATCCGCTTTTTGATACCCTAACTCTTCTAAGCGGTGCTCAATAACATGACGGCCCGAACGCGAAGTCATATTTAATTGGTTGTTTGGTACGCCTACGCTTTCTGGCGACATTATTTCGTACGTATTTTGTGCTTTTAATACGCCATCTTGGTGAATGCCCGAGCTATGTGCAAAGGCATTTTCGCCCACAATGGCTTTATTTGGCTGTACTGGCATATTACAAATTTTTGCCACTTGGCGAGATGCGCGATAAATTTCTTCGCTTTTAATATCGGTGTGAACTTTTAAGTGGTCTTTGCGCATTTTCATGATCATCGCCACTTCTTCAAGCGAGCAGTTACCCGCACGCTCACCAATACCATTTATTGTACATTCAATTTGGCGAGCACCGGCTTGTACCGCAGCGACCGAGTTAGCAACAGCTAAACCTAAATCATTATGACAATGCACGCTTAAACGCGCTTTATCTATGTTCGGCACATTATTCATTAAATGGCGGATCATTGCGGCGTATTCATCTGGCGTTACAAAGCCAACGGTGTCGGGTAAATTAATAGTAGAGGCACCTGCGTTAATGGCCTGCTCAACAATTTTACATAAATCCCAGTGCGGCGTGCGCCCTGCATCTTCACACGAAAACTCCACATCGTCTGTGTAGTTGCGCGCTAATTTAATTGATTTAACCGCCATGGCCGTAGCGTCATCTAGGCTCATACGTAATTTATGTTCAAGGTGCAAAGGGCTTGTGGCAATAAAAGTATGAATACGGCTTTGCTGTGCTGTGCGAAGTGCCTCACCACAGGCTTCAATATCTTTTGCTACTGAACGTGCTAACCCACAAATAATTGGACCTTTTACTTCAGTTGCAATTCGTTGCACCGAGCGAAAGTCAGCAGGGCTGGATACCGGAAAACCCACTTCCATCACATCAACATTCAAACGGCTAATAGTATGCGCTAACTGAATTTTATCATCTTCAGTAAGGCTTGCCTTAAGTGCCTGCTCGCCATCACGTAAAGTGGTATCAAAAATCCATACTTTATCTTTGTCTTGCATAACTGCCCCTCATTCCTATGTTACCCAAATTTCAATTTATCCCAGCCGCGAGATAAAAAAAACCCCGCAATTGCGGGGTTTTTAATGTTCAACTCAATGCAAACACACTAATCCCCGCTTACTTGCCATAGCAGTAAGAGATTAAGTTTTAGTGTAATTAAACGAATATTTTGCATCTTGTTTCTTGTGTGTGTGTTCAGTGAGGCCTATTTTTAACATTACAGAGAGATCGAAGCAAGCATAAATATTCCACAAAACACCTTTAAAACACAATCATAAAGAAAATAAAAACCAAAAAACCTTAAATAATAAGATTAAAAATACCAAACACGCTTCTTGCCACCATAATTAAATCGGCTTTAAAGTGATCCCCGATTAGATAAGTTTTGTCACTTTTATTTAAGTTTATAAAGTAATCACATGTTTAATGATTAAAAAGTGCCATTACTCACTTTATGGCCGAAGAGCCGAAATGATTTGAGCCATATTGAACCTACTTTCACATCCATGGAACTCGTTTATTATTTTCAATATAACCAGTTAATAGATACACCACAGGGCTGGCACTTCCTTTACTCATGTCATGCATAATTAGTTGCTCTGTGCTTTTTGGTTGGTAATAGCAATAGGCGCTATGCTTCTAAGCCCCCACATTCTCATTTCTTTAGTGCGTATTACCTGCTGTTCACCGGTTAAAATATTAGTTTGGGTAATAATACTATAAGTAACTGGCTTGTTATTTTCATCGACTTCATCCCTAGGATTATAGCCAAATTTAAGGGTAACATCTTCATCAAGTGAAAAGATTACGCCATTTCCCTCCCCTTTTTCTGAGTGCTCTATTTCAGGGTTTGCAATATTCACCCAATGAAAGTGGGCTTTCGGTCTGGCGTGGGTCATAAACGCTAAATACTTGCCATCGGGCGAAATTCGATGGTTTTTCATTCTCCACTTACGTGGAAAACCAAAGTTAACTTTGCGAACCACTTCACCATTAAACTTATGTATCCAAAAGCCATCATGCTTTATGACTAAAAACTCTTTATCTCCCGGAAGTAAAAAAGCAGCTCCACTGTGGTGAATTTGCGGCCGAGGGGTTAGCTCCCCTGTTGGAACATGGTAGTTAAAGTTTTTGCCATCTGAGTAAAAAATCACATTTTTACTGTCTGAGGTCCAGTTAAACCACGGGTAGCCGCCTCCGCCTGACACGGTAATTAGCTTTTTCTCTTTAGTATCGTATAACTGGCGTGTCGCTCTATCATTTATATAACCCGAAATAGCAATATAACGGTTATCTGGTGAGCGTGCTGGTGGATGCAATCCCGCAGGCTCCATTTGGGTAAATATTTTCTCAGGAATAATTCGGCGCCTATCTGAGCCATCTAACCGTGATGACCACAGCGTGCGCACTTCACTGTATTTATATTTATTCCAAAACATTAATCGCGGGGTTGAGAAGGTATCTGCATCGCCGTACACCTCTTCGCGTATTTCTAGTGGCCACTCTGGATGGTTTTTATGCTCTTTAGCCCATGGATATTTAGCAACATCAACCTCTGCTTGTGCTGAACTTTGAGATGAGGGCTCTGAGCACCCGCTTAGCAATAAGCTAAAACAAACGCTGAGGGCGCAAAGCATGCTGTGATTTTTTAAAAACGTCATTAAAACTATTCTTTTACTAAATGCATTTATTTACGAGGTAATATAAGTAGCAACTTGGCTTGTAGTACCATTATCCAAAGCTACAGATGGAAATCCTTTACGAGTTATTCTCACGCCACTGGGCTTGTCCTGAACCAAGCTCGTGTAATACGCGACCTGTTCTATTCATTCCTGAGCTTGTATTTGATAGCCACACTTTTATTTCGCCAGTTTCGCCCATGCCAACAATTAAATAAGGCCTGATATTTTCTTCTACTTCTCCTGTACTTACCCATGTATAAGCAGGTAAATTTTTAGCTAATTTATAACCATTTTTATCTATTGCCACTTCACCAAAGTAAATTCTATTTTCTGACTTATCTAACCATTCAACAGCTACTTTTTCTGGGAATTTTTGATCGTAAACGCCACTTGTTTTACCGGCACTTTGCCAGCAACAACCAAGGCTCCCCATAGGAATACCCCAACTATTATCAAAAGTAATTGATTGCACCCAAATTTCATTACCCTTTTGTGTCGCACCGCCTGCGACCATGTAATCAATTTTACCTATTGACGAGCAACCCATTACAAATAATGTAAAGGTCAATGTGGTGAGTAATTTTAAGATTTTGTCCATAATCTATATCCATTTATTAATTGTGACTGCCATTGCTCACTCTTTTCAGCTTGTTCTGGCTGATTGTAAAAAAGCTCGCGCTGTTGGTTTTGGTAGAGGTGAATTCAGCGTCTTCTTCTGGGTCATGAGCTACGGGCTGCCTCTGCGAATACTTTATAGAACATGAGCTTAGGGTAGTGGCTTTACTACTTATTCTCACGCCACTGTGCTTGCCCTGAGCCTAGTTCGTGTAATACACGGCCTGTTCTATTTCTGTCAGATCGTGCATTTGATAACCATACTTTTATCTCGCCACTTTCCCCCATGCCAACAATTAAATAAGGCCTAATATTTTCTTCTACTTCTCCTGTACTTACCCATGTATAAGCAGGTAAATTTTTAGCTAACCTATAACCATTTTTATCTATTGTCACTT
The DNA here is from genome assembly GCF_000241365.1 of Pseudoalteromonas sp. BSi20480. Classification (NCBI taxonomy): domain Bacteria; kingdom Pseudomonadati; phylum Pseudomonadota; class Gammaproteobacteria; order Alteromonadales; family Pseudoalteromonadaceae; genus Pseudoalteromonas; species Pseudoalteromonas sp. BSi20480. The sequence goes on from NZ_BADX01000013.1 coordinate 8,011, forward strand.
CACCGTAGTAAATTCTATTTTCTGACTTATCTAACCATTCAACCGCGACTTTTTCTGGGAATTTTTGATTGTAAACATTTACAGTACCACCAGCTTGTGCGTAACAACATTCTATTGCACCGGAAGGAATACCCCATTCATCATCAAATACCACAGAGCGCCCCCAAATTGCATTGCCATTTTCGGTGCCGACACCTGCGACCATGTAATCAATTGTTCCTGTTGACGAACACCCTACGGCGAATAATGTTAAAGCGAGTGCGATGAGTGATTTTATGAGTTTACTCATAATATATTTCCATTTAAGTTCAAGCTGCTCTTGAGGAATGGCTTAGTTACTTATTCTCACGCCACTGTGCTTGCCCTGAGCCTAGTTCGTGTAATACACGGCCAGTAAATCCAGCTGATGGCGTATTCGTAACCCAAACCTTTATCTCACCTGATTCACCCATACCAACTATTAAATATGGTTTTACATCTTTAAAAACCTTACCTGTATGCGCTGTGTATGAAGGTAAATTTTTAGCTAATTTATAACCATTTTTATCTATTGCCACTTCACCAAAGTAAATTCTATTTTCTGACTTATCTAACCATTCAACCGCAACTTTTTCTGGGAATTTTTGATCGTAAACACCAACCATAGCTCCCGCAGTGGCTCGACAACAAGACATAGTTCCTGCGGGTACATCCCACTTGTCATCAAACTTAATTAAAGTCACAAATATATTATTGCCTTCATCTGTTGAACCCGATACAACCATATAGTCGATTTCACCTGTTGTTGCACAGCCGTCTAGTAATACAGCAAACAAGCTAGTAAGAAGTAACTTTAAGATTTTGTCCATAATCTATATCCATTTATTAATTGTGATTGCCATTGCTCACTTGCTTCAGCGTGTTCTGGTTGATTGTAAAAAAGCTCACGTTGTTGGTTTTTGGTGGTGAATTCAGCGTCTTCTTCTGGGCCATGAGCAATCGCATCAATCGTTGCTGAATATTTAACACTGTGGTGGATGTAATCTTTATATAAAGCTTGCCAGGCATCACTTTGTGGGCCAAAGCTACGGGCACTATCAACCAGTATTTTAAGCTCGCTAGGTAAAGCATAAGGTATAGCTTGGCCGTCAGCTTGTTTGCGGTTAGCAAGTTCCGTTAAGCTTTGTAGTGGCACCCCTTGGTTAACCGCCGCTTCATACATTAGCGCTAGGCTATAATGGGGTAAGGTATTATTTAAATTGCGCCGCCAATACGGTTTATAGCCGGTATAAACCGTATACTCTGATTCATTACGAATTCGCTTTGGCTTTCTGTTCATCCTTGGCCTACTTGCTTTAAATTCAATATTAATTGTTGGCCAATAATATTTTTGCTCAAGTGACTTTTTAAGCTGCGCTAATTCTTTATCGTGCTCTGGCTCTCCGGCTTGCCCCGCAATATATTGCCACGGGTATAATATGGTTGTTTCTACGGGGCCATAACCGCCGCCAATATCTGAGTGCACACCCGGTAATTCAATTTCCTGCTGGTTTTTAAGGAGCTGCTTATTACGAGTGCGTAATGAACTGAGTGGAAATTTATCTCGCTTTTCATCAAACGCCGCCAAATGCATTACAAACCCCGCACTACTACTTGCTAGGTTTAAATTAACGGGGTAATCAAGCTCATCATTGGCATAAAACTCACTGTGGTTGTTATCACCATCGCCACCAATAGAGGCAACGCTGTCGAATAAACCAACAAAGCGAATAACCGGCTTAATACCGCCCCAATAGTGTGGATTATTTTTATATATCGCATTTACTTGATTAACAAATGCCCGCGCTTGCGCTGCACCACGGCTAAAACCAAATACATCAATAGAGCAAACTTTAATAGTTTTAAATAAATTGCGAATCAAATATGCTTCCATTTCGAGTAAAGACCTTTTAATTCGCTCATCAAAACTAAACGCTAAACCCATGTCTAAGGTTGAATCGCTTTCGTGGGCTTTAGTGCCAATACCTTCTGCATAATAGCGTGATTGATATTTTTGAAAGGGATATAACTCAAACAACTTAACCACATTAGTCGGTTCTTTGCCGTCGGTTGAATCTTGTATGTCGTTAAGGCGGTTATTTCCCGTGCCATCAAAAAATACACCAAAGCTAGGGGGCTCTGCGAGCAAGGTTATTTCAATATGGCCTTTTGGTAATATTTTATGTTCGAGTAATTGCGGCCCGCCTTTTTCACCAATATTGAATGACTGAACTTTTAACAGGTCAAAATAATCTGCAAAGCTTTGTTCGTTAATAAGGGTTAATTCTGTTTCGCCCGCTATAATTACTTTTAAGGTGTAAAGCGCTTGTTGTGACAGGTTTTTAAAGTGGTATTGTTGATTGCCCTGTTGCTCCAAGTTAACCGCGCTACCTTGGCTAAACAACTGCGCTTTTATATCTATATCACCAATCACTTTAACTATGATATGTTTTTGTAACGCACCAACATTTGTTTTTATAACTAGTGTGTTAACTTTATTGACTGCCATGGGCATTGCTTGGCTCATAACTTAGGCTCCATAAACATAAACAAGACGGCTTTTAGTAACCGGCCCTGCAATGCCGTCTACCTGTAGTTGTTGCGCTTGTTGAAATTCCCTCACACCGGCTTTGGTTTTTGCACCATTAATGCCATCAACCTTGCCGCAATTAAACCCCAACATATTACAACGTCCCTGCACGCCAGAAAGCGTGTCGATTGGATCTAGATTGCCTATTTGTACCGCAAAGCTTTTAGTTGGTGTGGTTTCGCCTGCTTTTAAATATAAATCGACGTTGCCAGTAAGGGCGTCGTTATTATTAAGCTCTACTTCGATAAGCCCATCACTTTGCAATACGGTATCGATTGTTTGGCTGCCGATATTAAGCACAACGCGTTTACCGGTAATATCATCGCCGTCGTCGTACGATACTTGCAGGCGAAAATATTCTTTTTCGTTTTGTACGACAAAGGTGTTGATGCTACTGGCACGTAGTGGCATAAACTTTTCTTTTTTTGGCGGAATCGTAATTTTATCGCCCGGGTAAATTAAGTTTGGATCGGGGCGTAGGGCTTTAAACTCTGCATTGCTTGGGTGGTTGTAAAGCGCTTTAGATGCTCTAAAATCATCAGCTCTTACCTAATTCACACAGGAGGAATAGGCAAGTTGTCTTTATCTAGCGGAATGTCTGTATCATTCTCTGATAAATGCGTTAATATCGCATTAAGCTGCTGGTCAAAGTCTTTTGGTTTTTCATCATCAAAAAATGCAAAGGGTTTGTCATCGGTTTGCCATTGTTCATGCTGCGGCATTACATGCTCACGGCCATATTCCATAAATTGACAAATAAACGCCAATACCGGCTCGTACGCATCACTGCCGTTGTAATAAGGGTTATGGCGCGGTTGCACCATAAAATTAGCCCATTGCATGTTGTTGTGTTTATCAAAACCACGTATCTGAATACGCATCATTTGAAAGTCTTCATAAACCCGTAAATCTTTAAAGTGCTGGGCGCGTACCTTGCCTTTGTACCAGAGGTAGACAATTTGTTTATCACGATCAAACACCATTGGCGCTTGTCGCTTAAAGCGAATAATAAAGAACAACAAAAGTGGAATGGTAATAACGTAAAAAACTAAAAATAGAAATGTCTTTTTTGTAAAAATAACTTCCATAAGCTGTATGTTTATTACTGTGACGAGCATACAAGTAGCTTTTCAAGGTTAATTCACCTTCTTCATCTAATAAATCATAAGATTGCTTATCTATTGGGCGAACTTCTGGAGATAAGAAATAGTTTTCACCATGTTTCTGTATATCTGAATCTACTCTTCGTTGTATAGTTTCTTCTCTTGCTTGCCATGAACCACATAAATCATCAACATTCAAATATACAGTAAATAAAATCATTAATAATAGTGGGATCAGTCCCATATTACGGGCTTTCATAGAATTATTACTAAGCTTACAAAGGTGCTTATCTACATACACTATCGGTGTTGGCGGCGGTGCCTCTTTAGTGAGTTGAAAGCTAAGTAGTGCTTTCAACTTATTTACTAAAGGTATTGGATAATGGTGTTTAATCAAAGCCATAAAAACCTCTTTTATTAATGCGTTTCAGGCATAAACTTATCATCAAGCATACCTATAATAGCCCCATCAACCAATTGATTTTCAACCAAATAGCGTTTGGGTACGATAACTCCTGGTGATGGCTCGTAATACCAATATAAAAAAACCTCCTTTTCATGTTCAAGAGTTAAAGTAAATTGTGCAAGTCCCGAGTCAAAGTTATGTTTTATGGCATTGAACTGTTGTTTTAAGCTTTGGGTTAGTTGCAAGTCAACTTCACGTATGGTTACGTATGGGCTAAAGTCGCTAGTGCTATTACTGAGAGTATTTGGTTTAATGATGCCATCAGACAACACTTTTTTATTAACTCTTACTTCAAAGTGAAGCTGTGAAATACCTAGTCTAAAATTAGGTAAGGTAAAGTTATAGTCAGACTTATCGTCTTTATGCTCAAGGGTTAATGATGGACGATTAAATATATTCTCAAATTCTTGTAATTCAACTTTGAAGAAGTTTGATATTTCTTTCTCATTATGAACAGTAAAAGCATCTTTGAGTCTATCATTAATAAACGCTCTTTCATCTTCCGTACTCCAAAACGCATATTTACTACCACTCCCCCAAAAACAGTTTGCTAGTAATAGTTCTAAATCATTTTTACCAAAGATAAAGGTCATACTAATACCTGCACCTATAGCGATTAAACCACCTATGAGCAATAATATACTGACAGGCGCGCCGCCGATTGTAGCAGCTGAAACACCGCTAGCATAAAGTGCACTAGAGCCAAAAAATATCACTTGTGTTGCTAATGCAGCAGAGCCTGCCATGGTAATTAAGTGCCCATAAGCTTCTTCGTCACTGCCAACATTAAAGGCATTTATAGCACTCATGGTTGAACTAACCGCACCCGCTATGTTAGCTACTAAAATAAGCCGTGTGGTGGCTTTACCAGCTAAAAACACCCCCAATGACTTATTTAAATTTTTTGCCAGTGGCTTTAATGCTTGCATGGCTTTGGGCTGCAATAATTTAGGTTGAGCTTGAACCGCCTTATGCCCCATTTTAATTGTGTCGCTACCAATGGTGGCAATATCAACGGTTAAAGCCGATAGAATACTAGTCCAGGTCATGACCGTTTGAAACGTTGAATGACTCTTTAGTGGGTTAGTGCTATCAAGACGATTCTGATGAATAAGATCGTTCATTGCAGCAATATTAAAATAAGCACTGAGCCCAGCAAAACTTCCATCAACAAGAATCGCTATTTTACTGGCGTTACTGTAAGGGCTGTGTACAAACGCATAGTTATTGTAATTACGAGCATCAACTTTAATTTCAGATAAGGTAATGAGTGTTGGTAACTTTGCATCTTTTATAGCTTCTACCCAGTCAAATGCCGTTTGCGCCACCTTAATTTTACGTTCGGCACTGCCGACATAACGCTCAGCAGTTTGTGGGTTGCTAACTCGTAAATGCTGATTTAAATTTGCATCACGTATAGTTTTATTTATTAGTTTCTCTAGTTGTTGCTCGGTTAGGGCTACTTTTTTATCAAGTATTTGTACACCGTACACCCCTAAAATGGCTGGCACTACTTTGTTGGCAATATAGTTAAGCCCTGCTCCTGCACTTAACCCGAATAATTTTTTTGCGTAGTCCATACTGACTTTAGTGGGTGAATACACTTTAGAAATAATAGGGGCCATTATATTGAGCATAAGCCTGTCTATTACCTGTAAAGTGTTTGCGGTAAAGTCGGTACCCTTTTGCGGCTGAGTGATGATGGGTCTTAAAAAATGATACCAAAACATAGCCATTGGTGAGGAATTGTCATTGTTTTCGGCTTGTTCTGCGCCGTCAATAAATAATTTTTCAAGGGCTTTGTTTCCGGGTTCTGATGCTAACATTCCGGCAAACATATCAGTGCACACATCACACAATTTAACAAGCTCATTTTCTTGTTCAGCATTTTGCTCTGGCTCTGCAAAAAAACTCTTTAAGTAGGTATTTAAGCTGCCTACTTGATTTTGATGTTCAGCAGCTCCCATAAATGCTTTATATAAATCAACAAACTCTTGCTGGCGTGCTAAATAATTTTGCTGGTTTTCATCCATTTCTTGCCAGTAGTTACCGTGCTCTTGCCAGTTAATATTTTCTGCTAAGGCTTCTTTAATCTCTTCATCTTTACTGCTTCGTAGTGCCTGTACGAAGGAGCCTATTGTATATGGATAAACATTTTGTGCTGACTCGGCTTGCTGTAAAATGCAAAGCTGAGCATGTGCCAATGCAATATCTTTTTGTCGTCCCACTGGGTCAAATAATGCAACAATTTTAGATTTTTCAGAAAAGCGTAAGGTATGATTAATGCGTAACGAAATATGGTCTGCGTCAAGTTCGTATGAGTGCTCGGTAGTTAAATTTTCTAAGTTTAATTCTTCTTGGTTAGCTTTTTCACTGGCTTGTACTTGTAAAAATCGATCTTTTCTATCCCGATAATCTTCAATTAACTTCCATAAATTAGACTCTGTAACCGGAATAAAGTCTTGCCCTTGGTCTTGTTGTAAGTCAATTAGCTGCATACATTCGCGGCGAAAATTTACATCACTTTGAATTTTGTCAATAATATCAAGTGCCAATTCATGCTCGGTGTAAACAATTGAGACTTTTTTAACGTCTTCGCTAGCAAAGACAAATCCATAGCTACCGTCGCTTGATGATGCGCACTTGTTGTTTGTATCAATTTCAATACCTTGCGATGCATCAATACCATTTTTAAATTTATATTTAATAAAATGCTCTGATGCTATTCCTTTCTCATCTTTACGTTTTTCATATTTAAAAATATGTAATTTGTCAGAAGCCGGGTCATCGTCGTCACATAAGTAAATCCAACCCTTACGTAATAAACGAACAATATAACCTTGACCCTCTTTAATTGTTCTTGCGTAGAGTAAATTGTATAGTTCAACGGGAGTGGCACTGTTACTTAATGTTTCTTCAAAAAAATTGGCATAAGCATAACGTACGGGGTAAATGGGCGTTACTTTCTTCCCTACTATCAATTTGTTGGTTTTGTTAACCGCCATTGCTAAGTTATTAGTGGCTGCGTTCATTTTATTTCCCTGCTATTAATATCCGTATACTTGCTTTAATTTAGCTTTAGTTTTTTTTCCTGCTATGGCGTCTACTTCTAAGCCATGTACAAACTGAAAACCTTTGACACCCGCTTTAGTTTTTGCGCCATTAATGCCATCAACTTTACCGCAGTCAAACCCTAATGAATTACAACGCGCTTGCACGCCTGAAAGTGTATCAACTGGGTCTAACTCCCCCACTTGTGCGGTAAAACTTTTACTGGGTGTGGTTTCGCCTTCTTTAAGGTATAAATCGATCTGGGCAGTAAGCGTATCATTTTCATTTAGTTCAACTTCAACTAAGCCGCCTGTCGGTAACACTGTATCGATAGTTTGACTGCCAATGTTAAGTACAATACGTTTTCCGGTAATATCGCGACCATCTTCATAAAACACTTTTAAGCGAAAATATTCTTTTTCGTTTTGTACAACAAAGCTATTAATGCTGTTGGTGCGCAGCGGTATAAACTTTTCTTTTTTTGGCGGAATCGTAATTTTATCACCCGGGTAAATTAAGTTTGGATCGGGGCGTAGGGCTTTAAACTCTGCATTGCTTGGGTGGTTGTAAAGCGCTTTAGATGTTTGGTAGCCGTATTGCTTTGCTATGCGCAATAGCGTTTCACCTTGGGCTACGGTGTGTTGTTGGGTCATTGTATATCCTTAAACTTTGCCTACAGACCAATCTTCGCTGTCGAGTTCAAAAAAGCTGACTTTAGCGTTTTCAAAGTCGGGGCCTGATACGTTGGCATAGCCGTTTTGGTCAAGCTGCCCGGTAATAATGTGGCCGTTGCGTAGGCGTATTTTGTAGCCCATGTTAGCTTGTGGCTCGCCAGCTTCGTCGAGTAGTTCTATTTCGTAGGCTAAAGTGGGTTGTTCAACTGTAAATGTGGTGGTGTCGGTTGCGCCACTGGCCGTTACCGTAACATTATAAATACCCGGTTTTACTTCAGCGTAGTGCTGCCAAAACGAGACTTCGTCGGGGCGTTTTTTTTCTAGTTGTAGCGTTATTTGCCCACTAGTTGGCCCTTGCCACTGAATAACTACACTGCGGCTGTTACTGCATGAGCCTTCAATATTAAGTTTCCAACCATTGGGGACTGTTAAGCTTGTGCCTGCTTTTGCAGGTTTGCGTTCGCTATAGCCTAAGTTGTAATCGTAAATTAAGTTGGCATTTTTATAGCCGGTATATTGCTGTGCGAGTTGCTCTACGGTTTCGGCGGCGCTAAGTACGTGAGTTGTAAAATTTTGCCTAACTGTGTGCGATGCTTTTAATAGCATTGTGCTGTTTAGCTCTGGCTTATAAATGCGTATAGCGGGGGTATACTGCTGCGCAGGGCGAGGTTTTTTTGTTGTTTTAGCCTTATAGCTTTGCTGGTTTATATACTGTGGTGTATTTTTCGCCGCTGCTTGGCTATTAATAAATGCAGGTGTATTAGGGGCTATAACCCCTTTATTAGTAAAGTTATTACTTTGTAGCGCTGCTTGCGATGATGCTATTGAGCCATTATTAATTGCGCCTGAGTATTTTGTGGGTGCTTGAGTTTGTTTTGGATAAATAGCAACACGCGTACTTGCGAGCTTGTAAGCCGAATACGACACTTTTTGCCACTCTTTATTTTTTACCCAGTATTGGCTGCGTGTATCGTCGCGCAGGCAAGCAGCTTGATACTTGTCTACCACACCAAATAAATTACTTTGTAATTTGCTCTGTAGTACTTTTGGCAGTTGGCAAAATTGAGCACGGCTCAAATGAGAGAATGTAACCACGGGCTGAGAGTTTTCAAGCTCGTCATGTGGTTGTTCAAACAATGGGGGGTAATTTAAGTTCACCGGATCCTTGGTGAGCATTTGCATCCTCGCTTTCTCTTTGTAAGAGAGTTATTTATTTTTTACTTTCTAGGTAACGCGCTGCTGTTACAACGCGTAATATAATGAAATTAGAACAATAAATCTACAATGTTTTATGTAAATAATTTAAATTAGTCAGCCTTTTCTCTTACATAATGGGTTGCACCACGCGTTATGTAACGCAGCTGCCAAATAACACGCTCAACAAGTTCGTCAAGTTGTTGGCCTTCTATATCTAATGCTTCAGCGCCGGCATTAAATACCAGTGTTACCATGGCTTCTGATTGAATGTAGGCGTGCATGGCGTCGCACTTGGTTTCGCTTTCTAAATAGTGGGCAAGCTCTAAAATAAAGTGTTTGATTTCGCGTGCGACTGCGGCTCTAAATGCCTTAGATGTGCCAGAGCGCTCACGCAGTAATAACCTAAATTGGTTGCTTGAGCTGTCTATAAATTCCATAAACGTAACAACCGAGGTGTTGATTACACTGCCACCGTCGTTTGCTATGCGTCTTCGGGCTTGGCGCATTAGCTGGCGAAGGGTTAAACCGGCTTCGTCCACCATGGTTAAACCTAGCTCGTTCATGTCTTTAAAATGGCGATAAAACGAGGTGGGCGCAATGCCGGCTTCGCGGGCTACTTCGCGTAAACTTAAATTCGAAAAGCTGTGATCTGCACTTAGCTGATTAAATGCCGCCTGAATTAAGGCTTGTCGTGTTTTTTGTTTCTGTTGCGCTCTAACACCCGACATCAACAACTCCCTGAATAATTTTATATTAATATTTAGTGATAATAGCTCAATTCCCCAGTCTAATACTTGACGGCGAGAGTTTGAAATACTATTTTAGCTTACAGTTGTACGCTGAGATTGAGAATGATGAATAAACCACCGATTATCTGGACAAACGTCCTATTTTTTAGCCTTACCTTTTTAGCGGCTATCACACTTGTTCCTTGGTATGGCATTAGCTACGGATTTACCAGCGCACATTGGATTGCTTTTGTAGCCTGTATGTTTTTTGCGGGCCTATCTATCACAGCCGGTTACCACCGTTTATGGGCACATAAAACGTATAATGCTCATCCTGCCGTTGAATTTATTTTTGCCCTTGGCGGTGCGTTTGCGTTGCAAAACAGCGCTCTGCACTGGAGTAGCGATCACCGTATACACCATGGCCAAGTTGACGACCCAATAAAAGACCCTTACGCCGCAACCAATGGCTTTTGGTACAGCCACATTGGCTGGATGTTACGTGACTACCAAGGCGATAGCTACGGTGATTACAGTAATTGTCGTGATTTACAGCGTAATAAAATCGTTATGTGGCAACACAAGCACTACCTAAAACTGGTTATTGCGATGAATGTTGGCCTACCATTGGTACTTGGTTTATTGGTGGGCGACGTGTGGGGTATGCTTATTTTAGCGGGTTTACTGCGTTTAGTATTAAGCCAGCACTTTACCTTTTTTATTAACTCGGTGGCTCACATATGGGGTTCGCGCCCATACACTGAAAAAAATACCGCGCGCGATAATGGCTTTTTAGCGTTATTTACTTATGGCGAGGGTTACCATAACTTCCATCATATTTTTGCAAGTGATTACCGTAATGGGATTAAGTGGTTTCATTATGACCCCACTAAATGGATGATTCGCTCTTTAGCTGCTGTTGGTTTAGCCAGTAAATTAAAGCGTACCCCTGTTGAGCGCATAGAAAAAGCCAAAGCCGATACGCTTATGAGCAAAACGCAAACACGCCTTGCAAAATTGCCTTTAGCGCAAGATAGGCTTACATTATTACAACAAGAATACGATTTATTGCTGAAAAAACTGCAGACTTATTGTTCACTTCAAAAACAAGTTTTAGAAGTTAAAAAAAATAATATGGCAAAGCAGTGTGAACGTTCAGCTTTAATGGCACAATATCACGAGCTGGAAGCCGCCTGGGAAAATCAAAAACAGGCATGGCTAGCACTTAATGCGAGGTTATTAAAAGCCTCTTTTAATTAATTTAGGAGTGGCTGTGGCCAAACAACCAGAACAGAAAAAAGCACCCGTAAGTTTCCAATATGACGCAATAATTATTGGTACGGGCCCTGGCGGTGAAGGCACCGCCATGAACCTTTCGAAAAACAACAAAAAAGTAGCGGTTATAGAGCGCCAAGAAACAGTCGGCGGCGGTTGTGTACATTGGGGAACTATCCCTTCTAAGGCATTACGTCACTCGGTTAGCCGCTATATTGAATACAAAGCCAACCCGTTGTTTAATATTGGTGAACGCCCGAGTCGTTTAACGTTCCCTGATATTTTACGTCACGCAAGTTCGGTTATTTCTAAGCAGTCTAATTTACGTAGCAGCTTTTACGATCGTAATCGTATTCATATGTTTCAAGGTGATGCGAGCTTTGTTGATAAACACACTGTTGAAGTAAAACGCCTTGACGGTTCAACCGAGCGCATTACTGCAAAAACAATTGTTATTGCTACGGGCTCTCGCCCTTACCGCCCACCTGAAGTTGATTTTAGCCATTCTCGTATTTACGAGAGCGATACTATTTTAGGCCTTGAGCACGACCCTCAGCGCGTACTTATATACGGAGCAGGGGTTATTGGCTGTGAGTATGCTTCTATTTTTAAAGGTTTAGGCGCTAAAGTTGATTTAGTGAATACTCGCGACCGTTTACTTGCCTTTATGGATGCTGAAATATCTGATGCACTTAGCTACCACTTTTGGAATAGCGGCATTGTTATTCGTCATAACGAAGAGTTTGATCGTGTAGAAACGCGCGACGATTGCGTTGTTATGCATTTAAAATCGGGCAAGCGTGTAAAGGCTGACTGTATTTTATTTGCGAATGGCCGCACAGGTAACACTGACACACTTAACCTTGAAGCCATTGGCTTAAAAGCCGACGGCCGTGGGCAAATAAAAGTAAACGAAACCTACCAAACTGAGATTGAAAACGTTTATGCGGTAGGCGATGTTATTGGCTACCCAAGCCTTGCTAGTGCTGCATTTGACCAAGGCCGGATTGCCGCAGATGCCATCGCTTGTGGTAACTGCGATGAAAAGCTGATTATTGATATTCCAGCCGGTATTTATACTATTCCTGAAATGAGTTCTGTTGGTAAAACAGAGCAGCAATTAACTGCCGCAAAAGTACCGTATGAAGTGGGGCGTGCGCAATTTAAACACTTAGCCCGTGCGCAAATTGCAGGTACCGATGTGGGTAGTTTAAAAATATTGTTCCACACCGAAACCAAAGAAGTACTTGGCGTGCATTGCTTTGGTGAGCGTGCTTCTGAGATTGTTCACATTGGCCAAGCTATAATGGAACAAAAAAATAGGTGGCAATACCATCGACTACTTTGTAAATACTACGTTTAACTACCCAACAATGGCAGAAGCTTATCGAGTTGCGGCATTAAATGGTTTAAACCGCTTGTTTAAGTAAACACTTTAAAGCGTATAAACAAAAAGCCCGCTGTTAAGCGGGCTTTTTAGTATTAATGCATAAAACACATTAATTATTTGTGATACTGGCCGCTAAGCTCGTGCACGGCATTAATAAATACACCGGCATTTTCTGGGTCAACATCTGGCGTAATACCGTGACCTAAGTTAAACACATGGCCATTGCCTGTACCAAAGTCTTCTAAAATAGTGCCTACTTCTTGGCGTATACGATCTGGCGTACCATGTAGCATTGACGGGTCCATGTTACCTTGCAAGGCCACTTTATCGCCTACACGGCGTTTAGCATCGCCAATATTAATGGTCCAATCTAGGCCTACTGCATCACAACCTGTGGCTGCAATGGCTTCTATCCACTGGCCACCATTTTTAGTAAATAACGTTACTGGCACCTTGCGGCCATCGTACTCACGAATCAGGCCATCAACAATTTTGTGCATGTATTGCAGTGAAAACTCGTTGTAGTCGCGCGGGCTTAATACACCGCCCCACGAATCAAATACCATTAACGACTGCGCGCCGGCTTTTACTTGTGCGTTTAAGTAGTCGATTACTGAATCAGCAAGTTTATCTAGTAATAAATGAAGTGTTTGCGGCTCTGCAAACGCCATTTTTTTAATTTTACCAAATACTTTGCTGCTACCGCCTTCAACCATGTATGTAGCAAGTGTCCATGGTGAACCAGAAAAGCCAATAAGTGGTACTTCGCCTTTAAGTTCACGGCGGATAGTACTTACTGCGTTCATTACATAACCAAGCTCGTCAGTTGGATCGAGCTTAGGTATTTTTTTAACATCTGCAAGCGACGATATAGGACGTTCAAACTTAGGGCCTTCACCTGTTTCGAAGTACAAACCTAAACCCATTGCATCAGGAATCGTTAAAATATCGCTGAACAAAATGGCCGCGTCTAATGGGTAACGACGCAGTGGCTGAAGTGTTACCTCACAAGCAAGCTCAGCATTACGGCACAGGCTCATAAAATCGCCCGCTTGCGCACGTGTAGCACGGTACTCTGGTAAATAACGTCCAGCTTGACGCATCATCCATACAGGCGTTACATCAACGGGTTGTTTTGCAAGTGCACGTAAATAACGGTCGTTTTTTAATTCGCTCATGGCGTAAATGATCCTAATGCTTATAGAAATTGTGCAAGATTGTACCACCATATTCATCGCCTCTCTATTTCTTAAAGACGAAAACACCTTTACATAGAAGCAGATCAATAATATTGATGGTTTTAATCCATTTTGATTATAAATTAGGCAAAAAACACTAACATTTAAAACTTTTTGTTAATATGTTTGCAACATAACAAAAACCTTGGTATTGTCTTTCCCGCGTTAACAAAAACAATAATAAATTATTAAAACAATAAAAATAAAAAGTTTTAAATAATAACAATAAAAATCATTTAATAAAAATAAGAAAGCTTGTTATAACAAGCCACTTGAAGAAATTAGACCACCTTAACCGGTGGTTTTTTCTTGCCTGCAATAAAATGTTTAGCCTTTCAATAAATAATTCTTCTGCACGTTTACAACATCTGCATTACTTGTTGATATACACGCAAATTAAATATATCTTGATGTACATAAAAACGAATGTAACTAAAAACCAACCCAGCTTAGGAGAACAGTTATGCTGACGCGTGTAGAAAAAGCTCAACAGAAATGGGGTGGTAGCCATACAGTAATCGATAACTGGCTTAATGAACGCCAAGAACTTATTGTACTGTATTGCAAGATTGCAGGGTTTGCGCCTTATGATAAAAAAGATCACGCGCTACCAGAGCCTGAACAAATACAGTCTTTTTGCCAACTCCTTATGGATTACCTCTCTGCAGGGCATTTTGAAGTGTACGATGATATTGCTAAAGCCTGTGAAAAAAAGGGCTTAGAGAGCCAAAAGCTTGCAAACTCAATTTATCCGCGTATTTCAAGCACCACCGATGTCGCACTTGATTTTAATGACAAGTACGCTGAAGTAAATAAAGAAGACTTATTAGAAGGGTTTGATAACGATCTTTCAGTTATTGGTGAGTCATTAGAGCTTCGTTTTGAGCTTGAAGATGAACTGATTGATAACCTGTTTTCTAATCATACTGATTAAATTAAGATTTAATTAAGTTACACGAATTAAAAAAGGGACCCTAAGGTCCCTTTTTACGTTTTAAGCTTGGCTTATTCTGCAGGTGCTTCTGCATTTTGAATTTCTAGTAATTCAACTTCAAAAACAAGTGTTGAATTAGCTGGAATTTTACCAAGGTCACGATCGCCGTAAGCAAGCTCTGAAGGAATAGTAAACTTGTACTTAGACCCTACAGGCATAAGTTGTAAACCTTCCGTCCAACCAGCAATTACGCGATTAAGTGGGAATGTAGTTGGTTCGTTACGTGCGTATGAGCTATCAAACTCAGTGCCGTCTAATAAAGTACCTTTGTAATGTACTTTAACAACGTCTGTTGCTGCTGGCTTTTCGCCTTCGCCTTCGCTTAATACTTCGTATTGTAGGCCAGACTCAGTTACTGTTACGCCTTCTTTTTTAGCGTTATCAGCTAGGTATTGAACACCTGCCGCTTTGCTTTTTTCAGACTCAACTTTTGCTTTTTCTTCTTGCTTAGTGCGTACTGAGGTATCTAAAGCTGTTAACACTTCACGAATTTTTTCTTCGTCAATTTTTGCATTGCCAGCAAGTGCATCTTCAAAACCACGAATTAATAGCGCTTGGTCTAGCTCAATGCCAATTTCAGATTTGTCTGCTAGGTCTTTATTTAAAAAATTACCTACAGAAGCACCAATACCGTATGCTTGTTGTTGCTCTACAGTGTCTAATGTTACTTCAGCTTGCTCTTTTTTTGCTTCTTGATTACAAGCTGTAAGCGCTAAAACCGACGCTGCAATCAATGACAATCTAATCGTCTTTTTCATTTTAAATCTCCGACATACTTTGCAGTTGTCATTTATTGTAATATTACTAGTTAAAGATTAACGCCCTACATGGTAGGCTGTTTGTTTAATAACTAAAGTCTGTATTGTTAGCTAAACTTAGAAATATATATCCAGTGATTAGACAAACAACCTAGGCATTTAACGCACCTAGTCTAACCTCTCAGTCACTAAGAGTTAAGAGGAAATACCTGTAAGATGTCGATATTTCGTACTTTTTTAATCGTTTTTAGCTGTTTTTTAGCCATTGCCTGTACCGATAAAAAAAATCAATCGGTAGAAAGCTTTGAGCATACCGCACAAGGTGCATTTTCGTCAGCTCTCTCTCACGATGGAAAGTACAGTTTAATCTCTTCTATCAACCATGGGGTCGCGCTGTGGGATAATCAACAGCACGTTTTAAAATACCAATGGTTTCAGCAGCAATCTCAAGACAACTTAGTTTACAGCCTTGCTATTGCCTTTGATAACAGCGTGGCGGTTACCGCAGAAAAAACAACTTTCGCAGTGTGGGATATCAGCACTGGCGAAAACAAAGGCTACTACAAAATACAAAAAGCCACGATTCGAGATATTGCCATTAGTAACCAAGGCCGCAGTGTTTTATACGGCAGAAGCGACGGCGTGGTTGTATTTTTAAACCTTGAAACTGGACGTCGCATTGAGTTTTTAGGCCATCAAGATAAAGTTAACACCGTTGATTTGGCGCCAAACGGACGTTATGCATTAAGCGGCTCTAACGACTATGTTGCCTATTTTTGGGATACCAATACAGGCCAAGTTATTCATCGCTTTAGCCACCCAACTCGTGTTACTCAGGTAACCCTTGATCCACAAGGTCGCTTTGCATTTACCGCCGACAGTATGGCACAAGCACATGTATGGAAACTGACTACAGGTGATCTTGTGAGTAAACTGGCGTATATTGCGCGTCAGAAAATTTTTACCGCCGTGCGCTTTAACGAGCAAGGCACATTGCTGGCAACGGGTTCGCCTAATAAGCGAGTTGATTTATGGCAAATATCAAGCGGTGAAAAAATTCAAACGTGGCAAGTTACGCCGCGAGAAGGCAGTAAACCAAAATCGGCCGTTGTGCTTGATGTGGCATTTATAGATAACGATAAGTCGTTGTTAACCGAAAGCTCCAGCGGTATCGCAGAGCGATTTATTATACGAGACACTAATGAACACAATTGAACACCGCGTAATGGAACTTGAAGCCAAAGTGGCTTTTCAAGATGAAACGATTGAAATCTTAAACGATGAGATCAAAGTGCACCAGCAAATGCTAGCTAAAATGAAACGCCAAACAGAACTGCTGGCAGAAAAAATTAAAGAAGCGCAAACCTCGCCTTCTATGATGTCTAATATGCCAGAGCCACCGCCTCCGCATTACTAAAAGGTGTGTACCTAAGCAATAAAAACCGGGTTAGTCGCCCGGTTTAAACACACCAATGACTTGCTCAAATTGGCGAGTTGACGCCTGAACAGCGTTCTCTGGTTGTGACATTTTATGCCCACACTCAACACACTCTACTTTTTCAACATCATGTTCTCTGTAAAGCATCATTGTATCCATGGCTTTGCAGTCAGGGCACGATGCACCAGCAATAAATCGCTTCTTTTGTCTCACAACATTTTTCCTGTGGTTTGAACTACAACTATTTTATCGTATAACATCACTTGTTGATACGCTTGATAAGCGCATTAAGTTCTATGGTATGATAGCGCCAACTTAACAAGGGTACAGTAAAGTAACGCATTCATGATCCAAATATCAGAAATAGAACTCCTTCGTGGCGGAACAGCCTTATTAAAAAATGCATCAGCTACGTTATTTCCAGAGCACAAAGTAGGCCTTGTGGGCGCCAATGGCTGTGGAAAATCAACCTTATTTGGTTTACTAAAATCTGAATTGCAACTTGATGCTGGTAATTGCAGTATTCCTAAAGATTGGTCTATTGCTTCGGTTAAACAAGAAACCCCTGCCCTCGAAATAAGCGCGATTGATTATGTATTGCAAGGACACCCTGAATACTACGCGCTGCGTATTGCGCTGAGAGAAGCAGAACAAAATAACGATGGCGATACTCAAGCCAAAGTGCATATTCAGCTAGAAAACATGAAAGGCTACAGCATTGAATCGCAAGCTGGCGAGCTGTTGCATGGGTTAGGCTTTGCTAATAACCAAATAGAAAACCCTGTTAGTGCGTTTTCGGGGGGGTGGCGCATGCGTTTAAACCTTGCCCAAGCACTTATTCGAAACGCTGATTTACTATTACTCGATGAACCAACAAACCACCTTGATTTAGATGCCGTATATTGGCTTGAACGCTTTTTACGTGCCTATACAGGCACATTGGTACTTATATCGCACGACCGCGAGTTTTTAGATGCAGTGGTTGATCAAATTTGGCACATAGATAAACAACTTATCAATGTATACAAAGGTAACTACTCGCAGTTTGAACGCCAAAAAGCAGAGCGTTTATTACAACAGCAAGCCATGTTCGAAAAACAGCAAGAGCAAATTGCCCACCTAGAGCAGTTTATTACTCGCTTTAAAGCAAAAGCCAGTAAAGCTAAACAGGCGCAAAGCCGTGTTAAAGCTCTTGAACGTATGGAAAAGCTTGCCCCTGCACATGCCGACTCACCATTTAATTTTGAGTTTGCAGAGCCATTAGCGCTACCAAACCCACTCATGACGCTCGACAAAGCTCAAGCCGGGTATGGCGACGTAACTATTTTAAATAGTATTAAGCTGAACTTAGTACCTGGCAGCCGTATTGCACTGCTTGGTAGAAATGGCGCAGGTAAATCCACATTAATTAAATTACTTGCCGGCGACTTAAAACCACAAGCAGGGGATGTATTTCAGCACCAAGGCCTTAATATTGGCTACTTTGCACAGCACCAGCTTGAATCCCTTGACTTAAAAGCCAGCGCAATTACACATTTACAACGTTTAAATCCTAAGGCTAGCGAACAATCGCTACGTGACTTTTTAGGCGGTTTTGCCTTTATTGGCGATAAAGCGCTTGAGCCTGTAGCACCGTTTTCAGGTGGAGAAAAAGCCCGTTTAGTGCTGGCTATGCTGGTATATCAAAAACCAAATTTACTGCTACTCGATGAGCCTACCAACCACCTTGACTTAGAAATGCGCCATGCACTTGTTATGGCCCTGCAAGGCTTTGAAGGCGCTATGGTTACCGTATCGCATGACCGCCACATGCTGAAAAACACCGCCGATGAGTTTTACCTTGTAGACAGCGGTGAAGTAACCCAATTTGGCTACGAACTTGACGATTATTACCAATGGCTTCTTAATGCTAATAAAGCGGCTACTAAATCGGAGCAGGCCGATGAGCCAAAAGCAAACTCAGGGGTTAATAGAAAAGAGCAAAAGCGCTTAGAGGCTGAATTTAGAAAAGCCATTCAACCGCTTAAAAAGCAAATTGAGAAACTTGAAAAGCAGCTCGACAAACACACCGCAGAGCTCAGCGAAGTGGAAGTTGCACTTGGCGATAACGAGCTCTACAACGATGACAACAAAGCCCGGTTAAAAGAGTTAATTGCTAAGCAAGCCACGCTTACGCCTAAACTTAACGATATTGAAGAAGAGTTACTTATGGCGCTTGAAGAAATGGAAGAAAAAGAACAGGCCTTTGCCGATGAACTTGCTCAATAAAGACGACTTTTGGCAGTTTGCGTGTGACCTTTATAGCAAAGGTGACATGCAAACGCGTCTGTTGGATTATCAAAACCAGCAAGGTAAAAATGTAAACCTGTGTTTGTTACTGTATTACCTAGACTCTCTCAAGCTAGCAGTTAGTCAAACTCAGCTAAACAAGCTTGAACAATCAATTTGTGAATTTGACCAGCAGGTACTGAAGCCCCTTCGTGCTACACGCGTCTATCTAAAAGCAAATCAAACCGAGATTGCAGATTACGCTGTAATTCGTAAAGAGCTGCTCAGTACTGAGCTCAAGCTCGAGAAACAACAACAACAGATGTTAGTAGAAAAAGTGAATACTTTAACATTAGAGCCTGATTCGAGGACCACTAATGTAATGCTATATGTTGGAGAGCTTTAAGCATTCGTTTTTTGCTGCAACTGCAACCCTGTTAGGGTTGCTAAAGTAATAACTAACAATGAAACAGGCAACTCTATAATGGAAGTCTCACTGAAAAAGTAAAACTCTTGCAATATCAATGAGACAGTTACTGTACCAAGCAAAGAGCCTAAAAAGTAAACATAAAATGTATATCGCCAAGCATAATTATCACTGCGATATGCCATTACACCGTATAGTAAAAAAGATAAAACACTAGAAGGCATGATTGCAATAAGAATGTAATCGCCAAGCCTCGATGATGCATAGCGCTCAAAACCAACAACAGTATTAAGTAATGTCGATAAGGCAATTTGCAGCAGCATAATCACTAAAGTGTATTTAACTATCCGTGTAATGTTCAATGCCTACCACCATTATTACTAGGTATAAAAATAAAGCTATAAAGAAAAATTATAAGCCCAAGCAGATGTTATTGCTACTAAGCTTGTAGGAACCAGCTTTAGCTGCGAATAAATTTTGCATTCCCCTCATTTACTTCTCATTCTCTCTTTGTGCAAAAAACTATTTAAATAACTGACTCACAATGAGGCATAGAGGCGCTTCGCTTTAAGAGAAAAACAAAGCCGTGATTTAGCTCAGCAAACTTACAATAAAAATTATCGCCATAAATGACGACCTACAGTAATTCATTACCTTGAAACTGCTTTTTATCATTAATTCTCGTTGGGTTTCGCTATGCTCTAGCCAACCTATTTGATCCAAATCAACTTCTTTACGACTCTTTTAATAATCAGGAAAATAGCTTGATCTGGATCAGTTCAGAGCTGCAAAAATAGACCTATGATTACCCCATAGACATCAGGAGGCAATTATGGACGTATTCTTTAGAGATTTTTTTAGCGACCCAGTGTTATTTTTATCATTTGGCTTTTTAGGCGTCGTTATTAGTTTATGCCTATTTTTTGTTGTATTTTTTCTATGAAAAAAGTACACGACGCTGATCTGAAAGAACAACATTAAAAAATTAAGCACGACGCACAAAGCGCCTAATTAGTTATTAATTAGGCGCTTTTTATTCTTTTTGATACACTAACGCTTCGTTTTTGCAAAGTGTGTAGTATAAACATGACTCATAAGTTTAAACCCGCATGGTGGATGACCAATCGTCACGTTCAAACCATAATGCCGCGTTTTTTCCGCCCTTTTCATAATACTCGCTACGAATTAGAACAGCTTGATACACCCGACGGTGATTTTATTGAGCTTGCATGGTCACTTCCGCATAACGAAAATGCTCCACTTGCCATTGTATTGCATGGCCTTGAAGGCAATATTAATAGCTTTTATGCCAAAGGCATGATGAAAGCGCTAAAAAAGCAAGGGTATGCCGTTGTACTCATGCATTTTAGAAACTGCTCAACAGAAGTTAACCGCCTTCCCCGTGCATACCACAGTGGTGACACAGACGACTTAGCTTTTTTTATTAATCACTTAAAACTACAATTTCCAAACAGGCCTTTATTTGCGGTTGGCTTTTCGTTAGGTGGTAATGTATTGGCAAAATATTTAGGTGAGCAAGCCCAGCGATGCCCATTAAATGCAGCAGCCGTTATATCAGCACCGTATGATTTATCATCATCAAGTGATGTAATACGCAAAAGCTTGGGTAAAATTTATCAAAAGTATTTGCTCGATCGTATGAAAAAATCGATGCAGCGCAAGTTGCCTCAAATTAAGCAGCAAATACCCATTACAACTGATGAATTAATGGACATTAATGATTTATTAGAATTTGATAACCATATAACAGCCCCTTTGCATGGCTTTGAGAATGCACACGATTATTATCGTCAAGCCAGTGCTATGCCCTACTTAAAACATATTGCTGTACCTACCTTAATCATTCATGCGAAAGACGACCCAATGCTGTCGATTAAAGCAGTGCCTAGCAAGCAAGATGTGAGTGAAGATGTTACCCTGTGCGTCTCTGAAAAAGGTGGGCACGTTGGATTTATTAGCGGTAGTAATCCGTTTAAACCCATTTTTTGGTTAGAAAAAGCCGTACCCAGCTATTTTGGCCAACACATAATAAACAAAAACGAGTAACAAGCAGTAATGATTATCCCTTTTGAACAACTTGATAAAGACACACTATACAATTTAATAGAAAGCTATGTACTGCGTGAAGGCACTGATTATGGCGAGCAAGAGTTTAGTATTGAAAGTAAAGTAGCGCAGGTAAATCAACAATTAAAAAGCGGCGAAGCCATGGTGTTTTTTTCTGAGCTGCACGAATCGGTCACTATCATCTCAAAGAGTGAATTTAAAGCACTGCAAAGTGAAGAGCACCAACAAGCGTCGTATGATTAGAGTGTAATACTTGTAACTTTTTAGCTGAGCGTACACAATGGCTTTTTACCCAAAGAGCCAAAACATGATAAAACTCAGCACTCTAGTGGTAGCCGTATCACTAGCTTTAACAAACCAAGCCTTTGCAGAGCAACCTGTTAGCGCGTCAGACAAAGCGGTTAAACTTGCCAAAGACACTATTTTAATCGACACCCACATTGATGTACCTTACCGTATTCACGATACGTGGGCTGATGTAACTAAAGCGACTCAGGATGGCGATTTTGATTATCCTCGCGCAGTAAAAGGTGGCTTAAACGCGCCATTCATGTCGATTTATATTCCTGCTCATTTAGAGTTTGAAGGAAAAGGTAAAAGCTATCAATTAGCAAATCAGTTAATTGATGGGATGGAAGCGATTGCACAACGCGCGCCCGCTAAATTTGCAATGGCAAGCTCTACAAACGACATAGAGCAACAATTTAAAGATGGCAAATTGTCTATTGCTATGGGAATGGAAAACGGCTCTCCTATTGAAGGTGACTTAAAAAACCTTCAGCACTTTTTTGACCGTGGCGTACGTTATATCACTCTTGCTCACTCACAAAGTAATCATATTTCTGACTCATCTTACGATATTCGCCGTAAATGGAAAGGCTTAAGCCCCTTTGGTAAAGAGCTGGTCACTGCAATGAATAATATGGGTATGTTAATAGATGTGTCGCATATCTCAGATGATGCGTTTTATCAGGTAATGGAATTGTCTAAAACTCCTGTTATTGCCTCACATTCATCGCTTCGTAAATACACTCCGGGTTTTGAGCGTAATATGAATGACGATATGCTATTAGCCCTTAAAAAGAACGGTGGTGTGATTCAAATTAACTTTGGTTCAAGCTTTGTTACAGCAAAAGCAGGTGCATGGGGTAAGCAACTAAAAAGTACAAAAGAGTCTGCTAAAGAACAAGGCACTAAGTTAAGTAATAATTTTGATGCGGCTTATCGCGCTAAAAATCCGTACCCTTTTGCCAGCCTTGAACAAGTGCTTGATCATATTGATCACGTTGTAGAGTTGATTGGCATTGATTATGTTGGCATTGGCTCTGATTACGACGGTGTTGGCGATTCGTTACCTATTGGCTTGAAGGATGTGTCTAGTTATCCAAACTTAGTACAAGGCCTTATGGATAGAGGCTACAGCGATGGCGACATAAAAAAATACTAAGTGGCAATACACTAAGAGTATGGAAGCAAGCTGAAGCATATGCCAAAAACACTAAGCTGTAAAATTTGTCAGTTATCAAAAGTTTAATTAATAGCACGGCTTAAAGTCGTGCTTTTTTATGTGTTAAGTATAATTTAACACCAAGCTACTAATAGCTGAAAACGAAACACTTTTCTTTAGGCATTAAAAAACCCGAGACTAAGCTCGGGTCTTTTAGTATTAATTAACTTAAACGTTAACTATTACTCGTTGAGCGTTGCTACAAAGCACCTACGCCTAAGGTAAGAGCGCCACCTTCACGTGAGGCAAATTGCAGGCATTAAAAAACCCGAGACTAAGCTCGGGTTTTTTTAGTATTAATTAACTTAAACGTTAATTATTACTCTACGATAGTTGCTACAACACCAGCACCTACAGTACGGCCACCTTCACGGATAGCAAAACGAAGACCTTCATCCATCGCGATTGGTGCGATTAGAGTTACTGTCATCTTGATGTTATCACCAGGCATTACCATTTCTACGCCTTCTGGTAACTGTACGTCACCAGTTACGTCAGTTGTACGGAAGTAGAACTGTGGACGGTAACCTTTGAAGAATGGAGTATGACGACCACCTTCATCTTTAGAAAGTACGTATACTTCTGAAGTGAATGTAGTGTGTGGGTTGATTGAACCAGGCTTAGCTAGTACTTGACCACGTTCAACGTCTTCACGCTTAGTACCACGTAGTAGTGCACCAATGTTCTCACCAGCACGACCTTCGTCAAGAAGCTTACGGAACATTTCAACACCAGTACAAGTAGACTTAGTAGTCTCTTTGATACCAACGATTTCAACTTCGTCATTCACGTTGATGATACCGGCTTCAACACGACCAGTTACAACAGTACCACGACCTTGGATTGAGAAAACGTCTTCGATAGGCATGATGAATGGCTTATCGATGTCACGCTCTGGCTCTGGGATGTAAGAATCTAGTGCTTCTGCAAGCTCTACAATCTTGTCTTCCCATTGCTTCTCGCCTTCAAGTGCTTTAAGTGCAGAACCTTGAATTAGTGGTAAGTCGTCACCTGGGAAATCGTACTCAGAAAGAAGTTCACGAACTTCCATTTCTACTAGTTCAAGTAGCTCTTCGTCATCAACCATGTCACATTTGTTCATGAATACGATGATGTAAGGTACGCCAACCTGACGAGAAAGAAGGATGTGCTCACGCGTTTGTGGCATTGGGCCATCAGTCGCAGCTACTACTAAGATAGCGCCGTCCATTTGTGCAGCACCAGTGATCATGTTTTTAACATAATCGGCGTGACCAGGACAATCTACGTGTGCGTAGTGACGAGTTGGTGTGTCGTACTCAACGTGTGAAGTTGAGATTGTGATACCACGCTCGCGCTCTTCTGGAGCGTTATCGATTGATGCGAAATCTTTAGCAACACCGCCGTATACTTTTGCAAGTACGTTAGTGATTGCTGCAGTTAGTGTAGTTTTACCGTGGTCAACGTGGCCGATTGTACCAACGTTTACGTGCGGTTTTACGCGTTCAAACTTTTCTTTTGCCAT